>DMYK01000573.1 GCA_003483675.1 Microcoleaceae cyanobacterium UBA11344 | reverse complement strand
TGGAACAGGCATCTTGCCTGTTTTTGAGAAGGGTTCAACTTCCAGATTCCCGACTTATTCAAGAAGTCGGAAATCTGGAAATTAACTCAAAACTCCCTTATACTTCTACTTTAACTCCTTTCCAAAAAGCAATGTAGCCTCCAATATTTTTGGCAGCATCTTTCGGACTAGGATAATACCAAGCGGCATCTTTATTGACTTGTCCACCGACTTCGACGCTGTAATAACTAGCGACACCTTTCCAACCGCAAGTAGTGTGGGTGCTGCTGTCCTTAAAATACTCGCGTTTGATGGTATCCGGGGGGAAGTAATAGTTGTTATCTACGACTTCGCACTTGTCACTTTCGGCCAGAACGGCACCATTCCAAATTGCTTTCGGCATCGGTTACTATGTTTGAGGATTGTAGTTATTTAAGTTTAGCACCTAAAAAAACAAAATACCCAGAGCCCCGACTTCTTTAAGAAGTCGGGGCTCTAATTGAAGTGTGACACTAGGGCTTGATTCCCATGATCCCACTAACTGCTACAGCTAGCAGAGCTAGAGCTGGAACTGCTGCTGCTGTGCCCATGACTGACTTTTGCTGATCCAAATTGACTGACTTGAGTTTCGCCATCCTCTACAGTTGTGCTTGTTGCTTCAGCTTTTGCACAACCATCCGCTGATATCATCCGTTTGATTATAGTTTTATATTTTTTCATGGTTTTATTACCGAGCGATCGCAGTCTCGGATTGATTGTATAACAAATAGTTTACCTCATTAGACAACCATTCGTTAAACATCTTTCGCAATATTTCTTCATGCCGTTCAGGGGTTAATTCAGCAGGGAGAAACTTTTCAACCATGAACAAGTGATATCCTAGGTCAGTTTTAATTGGACGAATCACCTTTCCCGGTTGAGCGCTAAATACTGCGACGGCGATATCTGGCTTTAAACCCCACCGATAAACCTTGCCTTCGCAACCACATAAATTCCGACGATTTTCGTCAATGTCGTAAAAATGAGCAGCATCAAAAAAGCTGATTTCTCCTTCTTGAATTTGATAAAATAGTTCTTGAGCCAGCTCAGGTTCCTTGACAATTATTTGATAAAGAATGATTCGATCAAATTGCAATTTATTTTGCACAAAATTCTTTTCTACTTCTTTGCCAAATAAATGTTCGGCTAGTTTTTTAGCCAGGAGTCGATCGCAAATTCCGGCCTCTAAATCTTCTACCGAAATCATCTGATCCGCCAGCCAAGCAATGGTATCCGCAGCTTTCTCCAAACGCTGATCGCGCCGCAGTTTGTCCCCCTCTGCTTGAATTTCTTCGGGAGTCACGGTTAACCCCCGTTCTTTGGCGGCTTTGTCAATGACTTTTTTCTGCAAACTTTTTTGAAAAACTTGCTTTAATTGCAACTCTTGTCTGAGTGAATCTATAATTTCATTTGCCTCAATCGGCCGGTAAAAGTTGTTCATGTTTCTCTGTCCCTTTTGGTTGCGTAAGGTGCGCCCATAAGCACCCTACAAATAGAGTAGGTGCGTAAGTCCTAATAAAAATTAAAAACTGTTATTTGGCAAAGTAATAAAATCTGCATTGGTCAAATTTGTTGCTCCCGCCGCATTAACTGTTCCTAAAACTACAGCTAAAATGCGATCGCCATTATTGGAACTAAATTTGACTAGAGTCGCATCAGCTTGACCGTCACCGTCAGTATCCAATACTTGCAGTGCAATCTCTGTCGCAGAAATTCCGGCTGTCAACCCAATTTGATCGCCTTGAGCCGCATTGAAATCTTGGACGATATCTGCATCAGCTAGATTAGCTAATTGAGTCGCTGTCTCCGGTCTAAATACAAACATATCAGCACCGTTACCTCCCGTCAATGTATCAGATCCGAAATCGCCGCACAGAAAATCATCGCCCTTGCCGCCAATTAGTAAATCTTGACCTCTTCCTCCTCGCAAAGTGTCGTTTCCATCACCTCCATCAATAACATCGTTGCCTCTATTACCTGTGACAATATCGTCGCCATTTCCTGCAAAAATTGCATCGAATCCGCTACCACAAGCCACATCGCTGTCACGAGAACCGCCCCAATGTTCGCCGCCGTTGCTGTCGTAGGTGACAGTTAATAACACAAGATCGCCTTCTGTATTGCTAACTTCTGGAGGAGCAGTTGTGTCAGAATCACTGCTGTTGAAATTGATTGGTTGCTGTCAGCAATCTTGTGGGCTTTCTCTGTACCTAATATATCTGGAATAATTAAATCTGTGTTGCCAATTTGGCAGATTTGTGGTAAATTCTCAGGTCAAGTTAACTTCATAAATATCTGTTAATTACTTGCTCAACCACTAGAGGCGATCGATGTATTTTGAGATCCAAAACCATCCTCGTTTTAGAGTCTATTAACGAGACTGGAAGATTGTAGTATTTGGCTCAATACTGAAAAACCCGATCGCCCGCGAGTCAATCAACAAACTGGTACACCCAACGCCAGCAACCGGGTTATGTTGCGATCGCATAATCTACTCGCCCGCGAAATTAAACAAACCTGTCTTAAATCCCGCAAAAAATCCTTGATTTTGAACATCAATCCCTTCCTTGACTTCAGGTACAAAACCCCCTCGAACTCCGGCTCGTTTGTCCCTCGCCACCTCCAGATAATCTAAATCGGCAATTTTGCCCAATGCAGACTTAGTTTCCGATTGACTCGACTTGCTGATTTGACTGTTTTCCTTAAGCAAGCGGTTGGAAGTGCGATAGGGGATGTAGTCGAGAGGGTTGTAACCGGTACAGCGCAAAAGTAAAAAACAAGCCCAAGAATACTTTCCTGACAGGATGGCTGAAATTATCTCATCCAATTGTTCGGATTTGATTCCAACTTGGGAATGATTGGCAGAAGGGTGAAATTGGGAAGTCATCGTTTTTATCCTGTTTTTTGTAAAGTGCAAATCTGTTGAATGTAGTCGAGTCTCGATCCCCCTAAATCCCCCTAAAAAGGGTGACTTTAAGTCCTCTTGTCCCCCCCTTGTTAAGGGGGGTTAGGGGGGATCGGGAAGACTGTGGACTCAGACAGTAGACTGGTAATAAGTTTGACGTTAAGTTGACACCACCCCCCCTTCTCCCCCCTTGGGGGGAAAGCTGTTGGCTGAGTATTTCTACAAACTCATGCCGCCTTTTTGTAGTTGCTTGAGAGGATCGAGCAAAACGTCTGCTATGCTGCGCTGACGGATGACAATTTCTGCACTAGCTGTTTGGCCAGCTTTGAGTTTCCAGGTTTGATTGTTGGCTTTCACTGAATCTCGATCGATACTCACTTCCACCCGGTAGAAAACGCCCAATCGCTCGTCGGTTTTGGCATCTGGCGAAATCGAAACCACTTTTCCCGGAATAACGCCGTAATTTTGATAAGGAAAAGCATCGAATTTGACTTGCACTGGCATTCCGGTTTTGACAAATCCCGCTTCTCGGTTTGGTAAACTGACTTCGAGCACTAAAGGAGCATTATTCGGAGTCATTTCCGCAATGGTTTGACCAGGTTGAACGACTTCGCCGGTGTTGTGGACATTGAGTGCGGAAATAACTCCGTTGACTGGTGCGTAGAGAAATCTTTGTTTGAGTTTATTTTTAGCTTGAGCGAGCATGGTTTGGGTTTCGGCAATTTTGGATTTGACTTGATTTAATTCCATTTCCAACTGCTGAATTTTTTGCTCTTTTTCTAACTGCGTTTGACGCGCTGTGGCTTGTTGGCTTTGGGCTTGGGCTTGTAGTCGATCGACTTCTGCCAATTGTTGGGTTAATTCACCTTGGGTTTTAGAAATTGCGCTAGTTCGATCGCGCAAACTTTGCTCGACTTCAAACAGCCTTTCCTTAACCACAGTTGCATCAGACAGTTGACTCCTGAGCTGAGCGGTTTGCCTGTCGCGCACGGTTTGCTCGACTTCAAAGGCGCGATCGTTAGCTTGACTTTCCTCTCCCAACTGGCTTCTAATCACCGCATTTTCGCACTCCCGCAGAGCTTCCTCAGCTTGAAACAATACATCTTTTGACAGTGCTCCTTCATCTACCAAAGGTTTGAGCCGCCCGATTCGCTCTTTGTGAGCCGCTACTTTTGCTTGCAATTGTGCCAGCAATTCTTGAGTCTTGCGTTGCAGCGGTTTCACCCGATCGCGCCGCCCTTGCTGGGAATTAATATCTGTTTGCAGTTGCGAGAGCAAGTCTTGTATGTTCTTTTCCAAAGGTTTGAGCTGTTGCTGGCGTGCTTGCTGAGACACTACATCGAATTGCAATTGCTCGATTTGAGACTGCGTGGTAGCCACTGAAGCGCGAGCACGG
>DMYK01000380.1:2799-6008 GCA_003483675.1 Microcoleaceae cyanobacterium UBA11344 | reverse complement strand
CGCTTCGACGCGACAATTGGCGTTATCACCGACTCTCCCCATCCCACCATTCCCACTTTCTCACCCCAAGATGCCAACCTCATCCAAACTATTATGACTTGGTTGCAACGGACTATCTTAGAGACATGAAACCATCCTCAACCCAAAAAATTGAGATAAAATATCGGAAAACCCTAAGCGTAACGAACAATGACTCCAGCCAGCTATCAACTTTCCCTGAACTTTGAGCAAGTTTTAGCCTTGGTCAAACAACTGCCATATCCAGAAAAATTGCTGTTAAGCCAAGAACTTGAAAAAGAAGTATTAAACAGCCAATTAACAGCCCTTTTAGAGTCATTCAAAACCGATGAACTCTCTTTAGAAACTATTACGGAAGAAGTTGAAGCAGTTAGAAGCGAAATTTATGCCAGAAAACCAGCCTCTTAAAGTAATTATAGACACGAATCTTTGGATGAGCTTCTTGATTGGTAAAGAATTAGCCAATCTCAAACAATTAATCGTCAATAAAACGCTCCAAGTTGTCTTGTGCAACCAACTCCTAGAGGAAATTAATCTGGTAACTCAAAGACCAAAACTCCAAAAATATTTTCCAGTAGCGAAAGTCCAAGAATTGCTGGAATTGTTGAATATTATTGGTTTATCTATAGAAATAACCTCAGAAGTTTCTATTTGTAGAGATGCTAAAGATAATTATTTATTAGCTTTAGCTAAAGATAGTCAAGCTGATTTTTTAATTACAGGAGATAGAGATTTATTAAGTTTGGTTAATTTTGAGGGGACAGAAATTTTAACTTACAAAGATTTTTTACAAAAAATAGGGAACTCAAAATCTACTGGCAACTCCTAGACTGGGATCAACACCCCATCCTCATTTTCTACGAAGACGCAATACCCCAAGGTGTAGAGACACGGCAGTAGGGACACGGCAGTGCCGTTTCCCTACTTTTCTTGATGCGATCGCCCGTTTCGACGCGACAATCTGCGTTATTACCGACTCATCCCATCCCACCATTCCCACCTTCTCACCCGAAGATCCGCACCTGATTAAAACTATTATTACTTGGCTACAACGCACTATTTTAGAAACGTAAATTTGTAGAGTGGGTCGATCGCGCCCGATGAAGGGATTTTAGACCAACCGGAGGTTATTGATAGCGCGATCGCGTTGCCGTCCCCTAGGGAATCGCATTTCACGGTTTATATGCCTCACTACGATGCGCGATCGCGACAACAAAAACCTGAACCACTTCATCTTCTACCGAATAAATGACCCTATAATCTCCTATTCGATAGCGACAGTACCCTGCATAATCTCCCTTGAGGGCTTTAATGTTAGGGTGCGATCGAGGATTTTGCTCTAGCTGCTGCAAACATCGGGCAATTTTCTTAGCGAGGGCTTTGGGAGCGTTAGCATAAACCTTTTGAGCATCAGGATGGAGGAGAACTTCATACATCGGAGCGAATGTTTCTCCAGCTTTTATAATGGGTTTTAGGGGTTGCTTGATTTTGCTTAACTCGTTCGAGCAATCCAGGAATTGCCAAGAGTTCCTCGGTTGCAGCTTCGCTTTCGGCATAAGCCAGGTAAGCCGCAAAATCAGCAAGCACCTGTAATCGCTCTGGCGATAGTTGCTTGAGTGACTCATTAAGCTGGCGTTGTAACTCCGTTACAGATATCGCAACCGCCGACGACTGATCCGACATTGGGGAATTATCTGTAGTATTCATAGGTGTTTTGCCACTTCAATGTTCAGTATCTTTTGCCACTTTTCGGCACGCGATAACTGCCGCCGTTGAGCCAATAATTGAGAATTTGACATAAAACAACCTTGTATTCATTTTTCCATCTTACCACGACCCCAAGGATTCCACCAAACCCTTCAACTCTTCTGCATCGATGATCGCGTCGCGTCCCCTAGGAAATCGCGGCAAATTCGATCTCCGCGAAAACCCCGCCAACCACATCTACTAGACTGGGATAAACACCCCATCCTCATTTTCTATGAAGACGCGATACCTCAGTAGGGAAACGGCACTGCCGTGTCCCTACTTTTGAAGACACGATAGCCTGAGTGCGATCGGGTCGCGTGTGCGTAGCACTCAGGCCCTCGGCTGAGTGCGAAGGCACTCGGCTTCGCCGAACGCCGAACGGCTCAAGCGCAGCTATCGCGTCTTCAACATTTTTTCTGCCCACTCTACCACTATTCACTATAATGATATTTACCAGCAGCAATGACGATTTCTTCATCGGTAACTTGGTAAACTAAACGATGTTCATTATCAATACGTCTTGACCAAAAACCACTTAACTCATACTTCAGAGGTTCAGGTTTACCCAATCCTTCAAACGGCGATCAATCTATATCTTTAATCAGTTCGACAATCTTGCGATCAATCTTTTTGTCTAATTTTACCCACTCAGTAAAATCTTCAAAGGCAGAAGATTCAAAAACAATTCTTCTGCTCATTGTAAATCCGGTAAGTTAACTTCAATTAAATTTTGCCCTTTTTTCACATTTTCAATCGCTCTCAAAAGGCGATTTTTGTTGACTTCTGATTTCAAAAGGTATTCAGTTTCATCAAATTGTGAAACAATGATTTCAATCTCGTTTTCTCCAAAAGTCGCTTTGATTTCTTCTAAAAAATCACGATCTAGTTCGCTGGCTTTTAACCGATAAACTGTTGACATCGTTTTTACCTATTTTCGATTCTGATAATTATAGCGTTATCTTAGCACCACTCGTCAAAAAACGCCCCTACCCAAATCCACAGAAGGCACAAATGGGGCAACCACTTCTGGATTGCCCCTACCGGCCTCAAAATCTACTCTTCACTCCTAGACTGGGAAAAATACCCCCTTCCCCTTCGAGTTAAAAATCTCTCAATTGAGCCGTTTGAACAACAACATCTTTCATCAAAGAACCCCGCCACAATTTCAGTTTCAAACTTTGACCGATTTGGCTATTTTCCACCAGATTTTGCAACTTTTCGGCTGCGGTGATAGCCTCGCCGTCAATTTCAACTATCACATCTCCTTTGCGAATCCCCGCTTTCTCAGCAGGCGTATTTGGCACAACTCGCATCACTAAAACCCCCTTAACTTCCGGTACGATCAAAACAGCATTTGGATCGGCATTATTCTCTCTAGCAATTTCAGGATTCAAATCAATCATTTGAATCCCTAAAAACGGGTGACTAACTTGTTCTCCCTT
>DMYK01000380.1:0-2723 GCA_003483675.1 Microcoleaceae cyanobacterium UBA11344 | reverse complement strand
GAACCGTTTAACAGCGGGCCGCCAGAATTGCCGGGATTGATGGCGGCGTCTGTTTGAATGAAATCGAGGCGTTTGTCGGGAATGCCCACGGCTGCGCTCGATCGCTTCAAAGTGCTGATAATTCCCAAGGTGACGGTGTTGTTGTATCCTAGGGGGTTTCCGACTGCGATCGCCCAATCTCCCACTTTCACCGCATCAGAATCTCCCAAAGCGGCCACCGGCAAGTTAACACCCTTAGTATTAATTTTGACAACCGCCAAATCTGTCACTTCGTCCGTACCTAACACTTCTCCCGGAAAAATACTGCCGTCATTTAAGGTGACAGTCACTCGATCGGCTTTATCCACTACGTGAGCGTTGGTTAAAACAGTCCCGCTTTTGTCGATCACAAAGCCGGAACCTTGACCCCGCAAGCGTTCTTGTCTGGGGCTTTGGGTAGGGAATTCGTCTCCAAAAAATCTCCGAAATAACGGGTCTTCCATTAATGGATCGAAGTTGCGATTGACAGTGCGCTCGGTATCAATTCGCACAACTGCTCGCCCGACTCGATCGACTGCTGCGGTGACAAAGCTATTATTGCTAGCAGTCGCGGGGAGTTCCGTGCCCCGGAGTGCCAACTTTTGGGGATTTTGGACAGTCGCTGATGCTGATGCTGGGCTGATTGTCCAAGCATTTAGGGCGATCGTAATTGCTAAAATTAGGCTGAACAGGCGAGCCACATTTCGGGGTGCTGGGCGAAAAAACTTGAATATTCCCATAGCGTGAATTTTATGCTTACTGAGTTAGTTAGGTTTTGGAGTTCTCGCAGGAAGTACATCTTAAGAACTCTCACATATATTTTGCCAAATTGTCAGCGCCTTCGGAGCAACGTTTTCTTCGAGGCGTGGGTTAGAATAAATTAAGTCAGGAACCGTACACAAACTCAAGATATTCTGAATTCTAACTATTAAATTTTACCCCGATGATCCTATCTGATACTTCTGCTGACAAATCTTTGCCCTCAAATTCCCACCACCATCACGACAATCACTCAGCCCACCCTCACCATCACGATGAAGAATCCCTGCGGCGGCTTGTCAATCGCTTGTCTCGGATTGAGGGACACGTTCGGGGTATTAAAACAATGGTGCAGGAAAATCGTCCTTGTCCAGAAGTTCTCGTACAAGTTGCTGCGGTTCGAGGCGCGCTCGATCGGGTAGCGAGAATCATTCTGGATGAACATTTAACTCAATGTATTGCTAGAGCCGCTAAGGAAGGCAATATTGATACGGAAATTGAAGAGTTGAAAGCGGCTTTAGATCGGTTTTTGCCTTAGACACTGAAAATATTGATCGGAAAAATTAGCAAAACTCCCAGACTCAAGAAAAACTGGCTTGAAAAAAGTCGTTTTTCTTGAATCTTGTCTAGATTTGGGATTAGTAGTTATCTAGACTTTTGTCAGCTTCGTTTTGAGTTGGTATCGCACCGTCGCGTAAACGGCTTTTTGACATCCACCCCGGCCGTACCGCGGGATTCCCAAACATCACTATTTGGGTTTCTGCTTCTGTCCCTTGCGGGTATTTCGCAACTGCCCTTTAGAAGTATCTCTATTAGGTCTTATGTTCGCGACCCAGACTTTAACCGCAAGCCCTGCGGCAAGAATATTGTTAGCGGCATTAACATCTCGATCATGATGCGTATTGCACTTAGGGCAATCCCACGCTCTGATATTCAGGGGTAGCTTATCAACAATGTGTCCACAATGCCCACATCGCTTAGAACTAGGAAACCATCGGTCAATCTTGACAAAGGTGCGACCATACCAGTCGCACTTGTATTCAAGTTGCATGACCAATTCGCCCCAACTAGCATCACTGATAGCTTGGGAAAGTTTTGGATTCTTAACCAGATTCGACCCAGCTAAATTCTCGACGGCAATCGTTTGGTTTTCCCGAACCAGTCGAGTTGTCAACTTGTGAATAAAATCATTTCGCGCATCGCTAATTTCTGCATAAACTTTAGCAACTTTGAGACGAGCTTTGTGCCGATTGTTAGATCCTTTTTTCTTACGACTCAAAGCTTTTTGAGCTTGACGCAGTTTACGGTGCTTAGCTTTAAATGTTTTAGGATTACCTATTTTTTCGCCATTACTTAGGGTGACAAGGCTCGTAATACCTAAGTCAATTCCAATTTGATTAGGAGATTCAGGTAATGGTTCAATCTCGATATCTACCAACAAAGAAACAGTCCAGCGTCCAGAAGGCGAGAGCTTCACTGTAATAGTTGATGGTTCCACGCCTTCTGGGAGCTGTCTACTCCAACGAATAGTTAGGGGCTCAGAGCATTTTGCCAAGAATACCTTTCCATCTTTCCATCGGAAACCAGACTTGGTAAACTCAGCGTTGCCACCATGATGCTTCTTCTTGAAGTTTGGGTATTTTGTCCTTCCTTCAAAGAAGTTGCTAAAAGCCTTTTGAAGATGTCTTAGTCCTTGTTGTAATGGTACACAGCTAACTTCATTCAGAAACTGCAAGTCTTCTTGTTTTTTCCATTCAGTTAGCATTGCCGAAGTTTCAACGTACCCGACTCGCTCTTGATGCTCATACCACGCCTCAGTCCTGGCGGCGAGGGCACGGTTATAGACCAGACGAGTACAACCCATCGTCCGTCTCAGCAAGGTTTCTTGCTCAGGCGTTGGATAGAATCGATACTTGAAGGCTTTCTGTTAGAGAGTCGATGGCGGG
>DMYK01000021.1:1077-3240 GCA_003483675.1 Microcoleaceae cyanobacterium UBA11344 | reverse complement strand
TCTGGGCTTTTGTCTAAAGCCGACGGCTGCATCACCAGCGAGGGCCCTCTGTTGTTCTGGGGTCATCGGGCATCCGAGCGCGAGTATTGGGAATTACTTTTGCTTGCGCGATAGTTTTAATATCTGCTAATTTTTTGGGGGGAGCTCCAGAAAAGTCTACACATTTGAGGTGGAAATTATGTCTATTCCTCAACTCAAGCCAGCCGATGACAAAGAAGTAAAGGTCTATGCACCTTTCTGTCAAGAGTCTCGGCGCAGGTTTTTACCGCAGGCTATTGCGCTCTATAAGCTCAAAAGCTTGGAGGGGGCCAGAAAAATTGACGGTGGCGACGATGTGCCCTTTGTCGCTAGTTGGAATATCTCTTCGCTGCCGATCGATTTGACTCGCTGTCGGGTGTTATTTGACGGCAATCCTGAACTCAGCTATGAAGTGACCATGCAAAGCTCTGAGTTTGTCAGTCACTTAATTGAGGTACTCCTGAATTTTCACCGCACTCGTACCGTGGTCGATTTTTCTAAACCATTTTACCGGAAGTTGATGCGTATGGATGAGTGAATTTGGGGCGCTTGAGAGCCCCAGAGTCGGCAATTGACAAGCGCCTGTTTATTGCCTGGTAATTGGCAACAGACAGGCGCTTGTCTTGACTGAGTATTAGCCAAAACACAAAGCGGCGACTGGCATGAGTACCACAGACATCTGAATTGCCAACTCTGGGGAACTCTGAGCCGTTGTGCTGCGATCGCCCAGGTTGCACCGTCAGATTTCGTTTAACTGTTGCAAAGCATTAGCCGATCGCCCAACTACTGCGTTTGAACGATCGCGCGTCGCACTAATAACTAATTAATCATCATCCAGATTTCGGGGGCACCGGAATTATATAATAGTTCAAAAAAACCGCTTTGAAAAAAACCTTTGAAACAAACATCTGAAAAAAAAGCAGTCAAGAAAATTGCGAACAAGTGGGTTGCCAACAGGTGAAAAAATGTGGCAAGTAAAAGTTTGATGTACGTGAGGGGACAAAATAGAGTATAATCGTATTGCGAAATTGAGTCGCTGTGCGTTCATACTGTTGAATTAACTAAATTTATTCAAATAGACAGGTGCAAATTGAGGAGTGAAAGCGTACCGAAATTGACTAAATATTTACTGATCGGTTCCACAAAAGCTTACAGCGGCAAGTCCGCGATCGCCCTGGGGATGGCACTCGGACTCCGAGCAAAAGGATTTGCCATCGCCTACGGCAAACCTCTGGGAACTTGTTTTAACTCCGATGTAGCAGGTGCCGAAGAGGAAGACGTGCGGTTCGCGATAGAGACGCTGAAGCTCAAAGATAGCCAGATACCGTCAACCCTGTTGTCTTTGGACGCAGAGACGGTTCACAAGCGGCTGCTAGGAGAAGACAAGAGAGATTACCGCAGGGATCTAGCGGCATATTTGCAAGAGCCCTGCGGAGACTTAGTGTTGTTAGAAGGCCCAGCTAATTTGGAAGAAGGCAGTCTGTTTGACTTGTCTTTACCTCAAGTGGCTGAGGCAGTTGATGCTTCTGTGCTGCTGGTGACTCGCCCGATCGACCTTTATGTAGACGATTTGCTGTCGGCTAAGCAGCGTTTGGGTTCCCGTTTGCTGGGTGTCGTCCTCAACGACGTTCCCTCGGACAAACTCGAATCTATAACCACCACTGTGCGACCTTTTCTGGAAGCAAAAGGGATTCCAGTGCTGGGAATGCTGCCCAGAAGCGCTTTGCTACGCAGTGTCAGCGTCAAAGAACTGGTGCACCAATTGAAAGCTGAGGTGCTCTGCCGCCCTGACCGTTTGGGATTGTTTGTGGAAACCTTGACAATTGGCGCGATGAATGTTAGTTCGGCTCTGAAGTATTTCCGCAAAGCCAGAAATATGGCAGTGGTGACAGGGGGCGATCGCACGGACATTCAGCTAGCGGCTCTGGAAAGCTCGACTCAGTGCTTAATTCTGACGGGACACTTGCCACCGTCTCCCCTGGTGATCGGCAGGGCAGAAGAAGTGGAAATTCCAGTTTTGTCTGTTGATTTGGATACCTTAACCACGGTGGAAATTATCGACAGCACCTTTGGCAGCGTGCGCCTGCACGAGACGATTAAGGTGGAATGCGTGACTCAGCTAATGGCAGAGCATTTTGACATGGA
>DMYK01000021.1:0-952 GCA_003483675.1 Microcoleaceae cyanobacterium UBA11344 | reverse complement strand
CACAACGTAGTTTTATTTAATTTAATAAATTCTTTGAGTCAATCAATTGAGCTACCCAGAGTTGATGATTTTTTACAAGAACTTGCGGCAATCCAGCAAACCAGCTCCAAGCGGCTTGCTCTATTGGGTTCTCGCCATGTTCCCATTACCCACCAGCAGCTAATTGAGATGCTGAGCTACGCCCTAGTTTTGTCTGGCAATCAGCTCATAACTTCTGGCGCTACAGGCACCAATTCAGCGGCAATTCGGGGGGCGATGCGAGCAGATCCTAATCTGCTGACAGTGATTTTGCCACAAAGCATGAGCCGCCAGCCGCGAGATTCTCGCGAGCAGCTCGAACAAGTGATACATTTGGTAGAAAATCCCAAAAATGACAGTTTGTCTCTCCCAGAAGCAAGCGCCCTGTGTAATCAGGAGATTATTTCTCGGTGTCAGCAACTGCTCTGTTTTGCTTTTCACGAAAGCCACACTTTGCTGAAAACTTGTCAAGATGCGGAGGAACAGCGCAAGGTGGTTACTCTGTTCTATTTTGATTGAAATGCGAAGGGGATTATGGTCTTGGGATTGCCTGTGTCGGCTATTCTGCTTGATTGTATTGCTGCTGCTGCCGCGCTGGTTTACGCACCGTTTTTGGTGGTTGCCTACGCCCGCTTGCAGCTAGGTTACGATCAAGCAGCGCCCCGCGCTATGTTTGATAAATTGCCTGCTTACGCTCAACGGGCTACTTGGGCTCACCAGAATTCGTTTGAGACGTTTATGCTGTTTTCAGCGGCGGCTTTGATGGCTTTTGTGACGGGGGTAGATGCGGAGGCGGCGGGTTGGGCTGCGATCGCTTTTACGATCGCCCGGTTGTTGTTTTCGGTTTTCTATATCCTGAATGTACCACTGGGACGATCGCTCATGTTTGCGATCGGTTCTTCTTGTACTGTTAGTTTATTTTATTTCAGTTTGA
>DMYK01000220.1:4333-7857 GCA_003483675.1 Microcoleaceae cyanobacterium UBA11344 | reverse complement strand
AAAAAATACTAACTCAAAAACCAAGGAGAGACAATCATGGCAAAAATTTTAGTAATTGAAGACGAAGAATCGATTAGAGAAAACATTTTAGAGTTGCTAGAAGCCGAGAATTTTGAAGCCCTGGGAGCTGCTAACGGTAAAGTCGGCATCAAAATGGCGATCGCACAAATTCCAGATTTAATTATCTGCGACATGATGATGCCAGAAATTGACGGTCAGGGTGTCCTCAAAGCATTGCGAGCCGAACCTGTAACTGCAACAATTCCGTTTATTTTCCTCACAGCCAAAGCCGAAAAAACCGACATTCGCCTGGGTATGGAACAAGGAGCAGACGATTACATTACCAAACCTTGTACGCCCCAAGAACTCCTCAAAGCAATTGCTATTCGACTAGAAAAACACCAAGCAATTAGCAGGAAATCCCAAAAAACACTAGACGAATTGCGCTCCAATATTAGTATGTCGCTACCTCACGAATTGCGGACTCCTTTGAATGCAATTCTCGGTTTTTCCGAGCTAATATTATCAGAATACCGTCTCTTAGAGGAATCGGAAATCTTAGAAATGATCGGTCACATCCAAGTTTCAGGTCATCGTTTATATAGGCTGATTCAGAATTTTTTACTCTATGCCGATCTGCAAATAGCAGCAACCAATCCCGAACTGCTAAAAGAGATGCGAAACAGCGAATTTAGCTGCGTAAAATCTTTACTATCTGAAAAAGCCAGACAGCAAGCAAAGCAGGCTAATAGAACAGAAGATTTAAAATTAAACTTGCAAGATTCATCAGTAGCAATTGATGCTATGAGACTCACAAAAATTCTTGAAGAACTGCTCGACAATGCCTTCAAATTTTCATCAGAAGGAACGCCAATTTCTGTGATCACTTTGGTTGAAGATCGGACTTTTATTCTGTCTGTAAAAGACCAAGGGCGCGGCATGACTGCCGATCAAATAGCACAACTGGAAGCTTATATGCAGTTCGATCGCAAACACTACCAACAAGCAGGTTTGGGATTAGGGCTGGCAATAGTTCAACGCCTTGCAGAATTGCACGGAGGAGAATTAAAGATAGAAAGTTCGCCCCAAAAAGAAACAATAGTATCCGTTTCTCTACCAGTTTAAATAGAATAGTCCTGGACACATAAACTCGCTCTGTGCCGATGTTTACTAAAATACTAGCACTGTCAGCGTCAATCCCTTCCCAATCTAGTTGCTGCTTCATATCTCTTTTAAATTCCCGTTTTTCTCGCGGAGATAAAGAGTAAGTTTGTTGGCTTTAAATCGAGGACGTTGTTAATTAGAGTGAGCGTTCTCCGCTGCGGCTAATGATGCTAATATTTTCTGTTCGGGAGAGCAAGTTTTGCTGCGGGTCATTTGGAAAAGCCGAGAATGGCGTTGAGGGGCGATCGCAATTCGTGACTCATGTTAGCAATAAAGGTACTTTTAGCTTGATTAGCTACTTCTGCTTTGTCTTTAGCCACAGCCAATTCCGCAGTCCGTTCTTGCACTCGATTTTCTCAAGTTTCAACTGTTGCAGTTGTTGAGCCATGCTGTTAAATGATTTAGCTAGTTCTCCCAATTCGTCGGAGCGTTCTACTGTTTTGTCCCCTGCGCCTTTAGCAATATTTTTTGCTGCTATGTTTAAGCGCAAAATAGGATTTGTCACCCACCGAGAAGTGAGAATAAGGATATAATTGTACTTGCCGCCAAAGATATTTCTCCCAACCTGACACATCCATCTTTAACAGCCCCAGTTTGACTGCATCCAGCTTGCTTTGATTGATTTGATGGGGAGTTGTGAGATAAACTTGCAGGTTTTGCTCGACGCAAGAACTCACTTCGCTCATCAACTGACTAACAAGGTTATTAACTGCTTTTTGTCCATTTCTCAAAGAAAGATATCCCACTAATCCCACTGCTCCGACAATTTGTAGGACAAAGGGAACTATCAGGAAAACTCGCAGCGGCAGCTTTTCCAAAAGTTTAAAAACCATGAGGTTTAGGGGTTTTATTAAGTTAGTCTAGCAGACTCTTAAACCGGGAAGAAGGAAAATACGACCCTGAATCCAGCCGCATAGCTCAAGTCGAATTGCTTTAGCCCGATTAGCGGTAGATCCTCAAGCCCGATCGAATATAAATCTAGTATTTGCGATGTTGCAGCTTATGATTTTATCAAAAATCTCTGTAGGATTTTGGTATTATTTTGACAACTTAAGTGTAATTTGCAGTGTCTGCTGTCAATAAACACCTAATACGGATGAGCTAAGGGCGAGTTGAGTCCGCAGGGGTTAAGGGATTTGGATGCGATCGAACAAATTTGCGATCGCCCTTGCCATTTTCCGCAAGACGTGCTATGCTCAGAAAAGTCGAGGGCACGTAGCTCAGTGGATAGAGCATCAGGTTCCGGTCCTGAGGGTCGGGGGTTCAAATCCCTCCGTGCTCATTTTACAATTATCTTAGGTATTAAGGGTTTCAGGTTAACTATATGACCGATATTCTTATTTTCCGATCGAATTTCGCTCCCGTCGGTTCCGAGTATTTCCAAAACCGCCTCTAGATCAGCCAAGTTTGCCCCGGACTTTTTGCGTCTGGCTTTCAACTGGTTGAGCAAGTCAGCGGGCTCTGGTAGTTGGGTATTGGTAATTGGACTGTTCAGAAAGCGATCGCCCGTTGAACTTCTAGGTAATTAAGCCCCCGTTTTTGCTCACCAATAAAATTCGGTTAAACCTTTGATTAAACCTTTCTACTTTAACAGTTTTTGCACCGCTCAAATAGCACTTATCTTAACTCATACAATGACTAAAATTTGTCATTTGCTACTGGTTAATTTCTTAGTTACCACAGTCTTTCTGCAGGTTATGGCCTGACTCTAAGTAGGAAAGACAGAAAGTTTTTAAGTTTAAGTTACAGGCAAATTCACGAACTTAAAACTCCCAACTCATCACGAAAAACTCTTTTTAAACTCTGCTTCCCAAATCTCGACAGCGCGAGTGGGCCCGGCAGCACTGAGTCGCAACGATCGCAGAATTTGACCGTTTTCATTGAAAATAATCATGCCCAATTCTCCCTGAATCACTACAAAAAACTCAAAACCGTTAACTCCATCAGGGCGCAGATGTCGGTGAGGGCGGACATAAGTCCCAGGCTGCAAGACATTGACAAACCGCTGCACCTTTTCTGACAAATCGTGAAAATTGTAATTTTGTCGCTGGCGGGGATTGTGGCGAGAGTTAGTGGCAACTTCGTCCAGCAATTCCTGCGTCAGCAACTTGATAGGAGGGGACTGCACAACAGATATCCTGTATTTAATAGTTGTTCAACAAATGGGCTAGTCTGAGATCAACCTTACCAGCATCTCTTGACTATGAAAATCGCAAATCAGGTGGCGATGGCTAAGACAGTACGTTTGTCAAGTATTTTGAGAACAAGTATTAGCTCGATCGCCCTTGCAACTATTTTAGTCAGCGGTGGCGCTGTTTCTGCCTCCGAACCGAAGGTGCCAGCACTGCTGGCTCAGCAGC
>DMYK01000220.1:0-4302 GCA_003483675.1 Microcoleaceae cyanobacterium UBA11344 | reverse complement strand
ACATTGCTTTCGGGCGCCAGACGGTACTGCTGAATGGGATAGCAATTGCCTTAACTTTGTTTCCGACAGCAGCAGGAATCGGGGCTTGGTTCCTGTTAGCTAAATTGTCCAAGCAGACAACAATTGCTCGCCAAGAAATTGAAAGCCTCCGCTATGATACACTTTCTCAATTAAAACTTTTAATTGCTGACGCTGAAACTATCTTATGTGAAATTCAACACCACAGTTACCCAGCCGACACAGAAACAGACCTCCTATTACCCGCCGCCCAAATTAAAGAATTTGCCCCGGTTAATTACGATAACGACAAACAGTTATTGACTGCTGGAGATTATGCCAAACAAGGAGATGCTTGTTTCTTTGAAAACCGCTATGAAGATGCGATCGCAGCTTACAATCAAGCCCTGCAAATTCAGCCAGATTTAGCGGATACTTGGAATAACCGAGGAGTAGTGCTGACGAGAATGCAGCGGTATCCAGAGGCGATCGCATCTTATGAACAAGCTACGACAATTCGCCCAAATTATCCAGACGCTTGGAACAATCGAGGTGTCGTGTTGTTGGAATTGCAGCAATACCCAGAGGCGATCGCCTGTTACGAAAAAGCAATTCAAGCCAAAGCCGACTACGCCGATGCTTGGAACAACCGAGGCGTGGCTTTCTCAAAAATGCAGGAATACGAACAGGCCGTAATTTCTTACAATCAAGCCCTACAAATCAAAAATGATTATACTGACGCTTGGAACAATCGAGGCGTGGCGCTGTCTAAATTACAAAAGTACGAAGCGGCCATAGATTCTTACGACAATGCAGCTAAAATTAGACCGGAGTTTTACCGAATTTGGTACAATAAAGCTAGATGTTACGCGCTGCAAGGTAAAATTGATTTGGCTATTGAAAATTTGAAGCGCGCCCTTAATCTCAATCCCAATTTGTGTAAAGAGTTGGCAAAAAATGAACCGGATTTAGAAAAACTTCGCGAACATGAAGCCTTCAAGCAGTTGATAACTAATGGGGAGTAAGATTAAATGAACCGCGAGGCACGCGGACGCGAAGGAAGAGAAAGAAGGGATGTAGTTCTGACTTCGCGCTCTACCCTTCGGGAACGGCTTCGCCGAACGCGTCTTCGCGGTTCGTTTTACAAATACTTCTGCAACAGCAAACCCATTTTCTCCTTAGTAGCCGCCGGCACTTTGTCTAGCGGAGTCAGAATTGCATATTTTAAAGCTGAATGGGACTCGGAAACGGGAGGATTTTCGGTTAGGCTGCGGACTGTTTCTTGAATTACTTTTTGAGCGTTTTCTGCATTCCGGTGCAAATTTGCGATTACCATTTCTACTGTTACGCTGTCGTGCTCGGTATGCCAACAGTCATAATCGGTGACTAATGCTAAAGTGGCATAGGCAATTTCAGCTTCTCTGGCNNATGACTGTGGCATCCCAACTGCGGTAAAGGTTTGATTCTGCTTTTGTTGAAAATGCGGGGCCTTCCATGCAGACGTAGGTGCCGCCACGGTGGAGGTTAACGTCGGGGAGATTCAAGGATTCGATCGCACCTGCTAACACTTTTGCCAATTCGCCACACACCGGATCGCCGAAGGTAATGTGGCCGACAATTCCTGAGCCGAAAAATGTAGAAATTCGATTTTTTGTGCGATCGATAAACTGATCGGGCACTACCATATCCAAAGGTTTCGCCTCTGTTTTCAGGGATCCCACCGCTGAAGCTGAGATTAAATACTCAACTCCCAGACTCTTCATTGCATAAATATTTGCCCGGTAGGGCACTTCTGATGGTAAAAAAGTATGGTTGCGGCCATGTCTTGCCAGAAATGCTACCGGCGTACCATCCAAGGTTCCGACGATCGCAGCATCCGAGGGCGCTCCAAACGGTGTATCAATTTTTACCTCTTTGACATCCTTGAGGGCATCCATTTTATACAAACCGCTGCCGCCGATAATTCCGATCTTTGCTTGAGCCATAATTTTTACCTTTTTTTCAGACTTTTACCAGTGATTTTACCGGGCAACCGTAAAGTTTGCGTAAAGTTCATTGAAGATTTAATGACTTTCCTCGCCGGAATACACTATATTGTCACCCACTATCTGTGATTTCTATCACCAACTTAGTTCACAGAATCTTTAAAAATAAAGATACTGAGTTCTGTTATATATATTTAGGGTGTTAAAACAATGACAGTCAGTTATGCAAGTACCCCCAAAATCCCTGTAGAGACGATCGCCCAACGGATTTTTGCTTTCCGCCAAATTACCCCCCTCGACAGACTGCTACTCAAGACAGCAGTGATGAACGGGTTCGACCAAAAGGATCACTTTCACATCAATCGATTGTGTCAGGCTATACAAAGCGGCTTGGTTTTAGTAGTCGAGTAAATGTGCGGTGCGATCGGACAAAAGTTAAAGAGACTATTTTCAAATCTCAGCTTAAATCTGCTTGAATTGTGTTTGAGCAGAATGCCTAATTTTATTATATATTTTTTCCCCTCTCACTCTTTGCACTTATCTCAAATTTTAAGGGTCAATTTAAATTCAGAAAGAGCGATCGATATTTGATTCGTGGGATTAATTACTTTGGGATTTTTTACCGCAGATGGTGGCGGATATACGCTGATGAACGCGGATGAATGTTGATTTGGATTTAAGGGCGATCGCCCTTTTTTACTTAAGGGCGATTCCCTACGGGATAGCTGCGCTTCACGCGCTTTTCCTTCCTTCCCTAAACCAGCATGAAATTTGCCGATGTCATCGCATTCGCACTCAATCCAACCATAACACCTAACTGCTCCCCTGTCAAGAGGTTTTTGATAATTGTTCCCTGAGTATTTTGAGTTATTTCCAACTGACCAAAACTCAAACCTCCGCTTAATCCAATCAAATCTTGACTCTGGGTGAAATCAGCGATAATGTCAAATCCTTGACCAGTTTTTAAGACAAAGATATCGTTCCCGCTACCGCCAATCAAACTATCATTCCCCAAACCTCCGTCAAGCAGATCGTCGCCTTTCCCACCTGTGAGAGTATCGTTATCTGCGCCTCCGTAAAGAGGATCATTTCCGGCACACCCTCCCAGGATATCTGCTCCTGCGTCACCGTTGATTAAGTCATTACCTTCGCCACCGCAGATGGTATCAGTTCCATCCTGTCCAAACAGGTTGTCATCACCTTGACTGCCAAGCATGATGTCATTACCTTTGCCTCCATATAAGGTGTCATTATCCTTGCCACCATCCATGAAATCATCATCTTTATTACCATAAATGATGTCAGTACCTTCGCGATCATGTAACAAGTCATTGCCTTTGCCTCCATACATTAAATCATTCCCAGACTCGCCAAGGATGATGTCATTTCCTTCATCTCCATAGAGGGTATCTTCACCCTTACCTCCGGTGATGAAGTCGTTGCCTTGGTTGCCATTAAAGATGTCGTTGTCGGCTCCACCATATAGGTTGTCATCGCCTGATTGGGCATTGAATATATTGCCAGTGTTACTCCCCAGTAATTCATCGTTTTGGGCAGTGCCTATTTGAATTGCCGCTCCACCGATGATGGTGTTTTCAACTGCATTGGGTTGATTGAATTTGGGATAGGTAATTTGGTCGCAGATGCAGTCATCATTAGAGATGTTATTAGTTGTTGGCGTGGGAGTTGGTGTTTCCGATGTTGTTGCTGATGGTGTTTCTGATGGTGTTTCTGATGGGGTCTGAGTGGTATTTGGTGTCGGTGTTACCAACGGAATCGGTGTCGGTTTTCCTGATGCGATCGCAGTGGTGGATGTTGGGGTGACGGGGGTGGTGCCGGTGTCGTCAGAGGTAGGTGCCAGAGGATCGATGCTCGCGTCTTTGAGAGTGATCGTCTCGACAACGGGGCGAACGGTGGGGTCATTTACCTTCACCGTCTCCATCCGAGCCAGAATCGCCTCTTTACTGTTTTGAGCGAGGAAATCTTCAACTGTCACAGTTCCCGCCGCCAAATCGGACAAACCGACAGCAATTTGACCTACAGACACCGCCTGCAACTTGGTGATGTCGAGAGCAATATCTTTGATGGGGCGACCGCTAGCGAGGACATCCTTGACTATTTGATTGCCGAGAGCCATGATTTGAGCCGCCGCCGCCGCACTAGCAACCAGTTGTGTCGGGTTGATTTTGGGGTCAGACTCTCCTGCTTTGGTAATGGCTCCTTGGACGATCGCCAATATTGTTTCTGCTTTACCCAAATCTACAGCAGCGCCACCCTTGAGTTGATTTGCGATCGCCCCAATCCCACTAAATGCGAGTTG
>DMYK01000216.1 GCA_003483675.1 Microcoleaceae cyanobacterium UBA11344 | reverse complement strand
GATATTAAGGGCTTTTCTTGGATTCTGAAGAGGGAGATTTACTATTAGCTTTTGGACTCGCTTTTTCACCATTAGGGGAGGGCTGCGGACTGGCAATTGCTGGGGCAACTGACGGCGTTGAATTCGCGCCTGGGGCGGGTGCAGGCGGTTTTGGGGCAATTGGTGCTGTTAGCGGGGCAGCGGGGGCTGTTTTAGCGCCTAAAATGCTGGGGTCTCCAGTGTCAAATAAGCCGGCAATACAAGCGATCATCATTGTGGCTAAGGTGCCGACAAATAATGCTTTCCAACCAAGTTCGGAAATGTCTTTCCGGCGAGAAGGAATTAGGGCAATTGTGCCGCCGACAAATATGCCGACGGAGGCGAGGTGCGCGAAGCCGGAAAGGGCGTAACTGACAATTAATACTGTGCGAGAACTCACCAGTCCTTTCGCCGCCGCTTCTGCTAAACTTTGGTAAGGGGGAATGGCTGTTTCTAATAGTCGGCGTCCGATAATTACTGATGCTATCCAAGAATCTTCAAGGGGAACTCCGGTTAATAAAGTCAGGGGGTAAAATAAGGCTCCTTGAATGTTTTGCAGGGTGACAAAACTAAAGATTTGGCCGATCGGCTGCAACAGTGGATTCCCTGAAGACTGCAAGCTAGCTAAGGCTCCAAAAGCTTGATTTACCAAGGAAACTAAGCCTAAAATCAAAATCAAAACCGCTGCGATCGCAACGGCCATCTTTACCCCGTCTAAGGCGCCGATGATTGCTGCATCCAAAGGGCTAACTCGTTCGATTGGTTCTCCACCAACTGTCTCTTGTTTACGGTTATTGCCGTCATTTTCGGTAATTTCTTCACCGATAAACTCGTGGCCTTGAGGCTTTCGTTCTTCCTTGGGAATGCCGCCCATTGTCAGCGGCACGCCTGTTTCGGGAACTAAGATTTTAGAGAGGACAAAGCAAGCCGGAATCGCAATAATTGAAGCTGAAACTAAATGCCCTAAAATATTTGGAAAAACTGGCTTTAGGAAACTGACATAAATTGCTAAAGTTGAAGAAGCAGCCGTCCCAAAACAGCAAGATAGAATTGCACAAAGTTCAGAACGAGTCATGTCTGCCAAATAAGGCTTGACGACAATTGCTGCTTCTATTCCTACGAAAATATTAGCAGCACCGCTGAGAGCTTCTGCACCGCTCAAACGCATTGTCATATAAAAGATTTTGGCGAAAACTTCGGTAACAATTTGAATGACGCCGATGTTGTAAAGCAAAGCCATTAATCCCGAAAAAAAGACCACTGTTGGCAAAGCTCGAAAGGCGAAAATATATCCTAAATTAACTGGCGGGTCTTGACCGGGTATTGGTACAATGTTTTTGCCGAATACAAATCTTGCCCCAGCGTCAGCAGCGGTGAATACGCCGTCTAGTAAGCTAGTAAATCCCTCTAAAGCAATGCGAGTTGGGGGAAACAGGAATATGAAAAATCCCAAGACTAATTGCAGGCCAATACCCCAGATGATGACGCGCCAGGGAATATACTTGGACTGTCGGTTTTCTGAAAAAATCCAGGCGATGCCACACAAGCCAAATATGCCCAGAAACGAGATAAAATTGTAGATACTCATGCGCCTGATCCTTGAAATAACAATTAAGAGTGTTGGCCGATGCCTTGTATCAAATCAGTTATACTCTTGATTTGAGAGTAAATGTCAAAAAAATTAACTGTAATCGGGATTATGCACTTAACAGCATAGTTATGCGATCGCGAGCTTGCGTCAAGCAATTGCCACCTTTGATTTGCTGTAACATTTGTGCAATGCCTGTGTAAATGTGGCGATCGGGTACTGGTAAAGGTTTAAAATAGACCAGGGATATTATAATTGATTTCAACTTCAAGATTTGCTTTTCTGTCAGCTTAACTGTTGGCAACAGTCTTGAAAGCCTCAAATAGTTAACTACCAACAGTTTAATTAGAAACTCTAACACATGGAAGCTTTTGCTCCACATCCTCCCGAATGGGCGACGGCGGCGGTTCACGCTACTGAGTTTTGTTGTCCCAAGTGCGGTGCTACCTGCACGGATGCGCTGGGTGTCTGGATTAATCGGCGATCGCCAGTATACACTGAGTCTAACCGTCGCAAGTGGCAGGAATTTTATCGCTGTCAGTGCGGTTGCGTGTGGTGGGCTTGGAGTAGCGATCGACCCCCTTCTGAACTTGTGCGCCTTGATGAGACTTCAGATGAGGGCCCAGATGAGGATTTTTGAAAGTTTAAGTAGTGATTGTCTGAGATATTACAGCAGAAAAAGTCAGAAGTCAGTAGTCAGTAATCAGTAGGAAAATGTTAGATCCCCGAATTCTTTAAGAAGTCGGGGATCTGGCTATTATTAATTCAGTACATCGAGGATTCCCTTAACCACTCCCTCCATGATTTTTTCTATTAGACTCAATTCCTTTTCGTCGATCGAAGTATTTAAGAGCGCTGACTGAATCTTTTGTCGGTCATCACGGCTCAGTTCGCCATCCGAAAATATGCGACTAACTATTTGTTCAGTGAGAAATGGGGAAGTTTGAGTCTGCATGGTTGGTATCTACAAGAATCAATATTTTGTTTTTAACTGTTTTTAACTTCAGAAGCGCTAGTTTTTTGGTGCGTTGTTTTACTGTCCCATCAAAAATTTTCCTTATTTTATCACTTGGGGGGTATTTTGTCAAGATGCAGACAGCACTTAAATGCAAAATATCAATAATTTTGGACATTCTGGCGGGTGCTTTCCGATTTCGATCGACCTCAAATCGCCTGACTCAGCAGATTTGAGACGTGGTGTCAAACTCCTGGGCTTTCAAGCTCGACGGGCGCGGAACTTGACAGCTTAAAAAAAATCCAAACAACAGGAGATGAGAATTGGGCTCTAGCGTTGCGGAGGGATGGGGAATTGGGCATCGGGCATTGGTAATTGGTAATTGGTAATTGGGCATTGGTAATTGGGCATGGGGCATTTTGTTTTTAGCCAACAATGTTTTCAACGATATCTCAGGCAATTTTTCCAGTATTTCTACTGTTGGAGGGACGGGGGCTGGGGCGATCGCCATTCGGCACTCCGGGAAGAGCGATCGACTGCTTTCGCATCCTGATTATTGGGCTGCTTTTACACTGATTGGCAATCCTTGGTAAACTAATAGGTCCTCAGATTAAATGAAGTTCAAATAATTAAAAATAGTTCAACGCAAGCCCCTTTCTCGCAAAAACGCATCAGCCCAAACAGCATCTTCTTCCTTTAGTCGCGGCACCGGGGCTTGAGTGTAATCGATCGACAAAT
>DMYK01000168.1:4361-11599 GCA_003483675.1 Microcoleaceae cyanobacterium UBA11344 | reverse complement strand
AATTGTTCGGCACGTTCAGCTAATTGCTCAGCACGTTGTGATTCCTGTTGGGCACGCTGCGATTCCTGTTGGGCGCGCTGCGATTCCTGTTGGGCGCGTTGCGATTCCTGTTGGGCGCGTTGCGATTCCTGTTGGGCACGTTGTGATTCCTGTTGGGCACGCTGCGATTCCTGTTGGGCACGCTGCGTTGATTGTTTTATCTGTTCTTGAGGTGTCAGATAGCGTTTGCCATCGGCATCATACCAATACAACCACTCTCTTGTCACCCCAGAATAGTTTCCCCTTTCACAACCAATTCCCAAACCAATTTCTGGCATCCAAACTGGATTTCCTGACTGTAACTCGTATTTCCCATTGACTAACTTGTGTACTTCCAAATGAGGTTTACGACGGCGACGGGAAGAATAAATGACGTAATAAAGTACGCCTAAATCTTGATAAGTGTCTAATTTTGTGCTGTATTCCTTGCGATAAGTTGGGGAAACAACTTCTAGCACGAAAAGTGGCATGACATTTTCATCCCACAGCACGTAACTGGGACGCAATTCTTCGTCGTAAAACCGTTCTACTCCTAAACTTAAGAAAGCATCTGGAACAATGGCTGGTTCGTCTGGGTGATGATAAATACCCATATCTATGCCAAATAACCAGTCCATCCGTTCTGACCAAAGTATCAGCAAGATTGCTTTTAGTAACCCTGGTATTAGTTCTTGCAGTTCGTTATCCACAGGCGTTTCGTCCGAGTCTGGTAGTTCATCGGCTGAGGGCAAGTTCCTCGGCAAGTTGTACTTTAACATTGCGGCTTTCCTCAAAACTTACTAATATTATAACATTTACTGGTTTGATGATGATTTTTTGTCTCCCCACAAACTACAATGATTAGTATCTCTTTGATAGGAGTACAGTAACGATGACCGAATTACTTGAACGGGCAATCGCCCGATTGAAAACCCTGCCAGCCAGTGAGCAGGACACGATCGCAGCAATGATTTTGGCAGAACTTGAAGATGAAGTTCAATGGGATGTGACTTTTGCAAAGTCCCAAGATTTCCTTGCTAAGCTTGCCACCGAGGCAATGGCTGAGTATCGCGCAGGTAAAACCCAAGAGTTAGATCCAGAAACATTGTGAAGTCACGTACTACCGCCCAATTCCGTAAAGCGTTTGCGGGACTACCTGAGCAAGTTCAGGAGCAGAGCCGCGAAGCATACCGCCAATTCAAACAAGATCCTAATTATCCAAGCTTACGCTTCAAAAAAGTGCATCCAGAATTACCAATTTATTCTGCTCGGATCAGTAAAAACTATCGGGCAGTTGGACAGCTAGATAGAGATACAATCATTTGGTTTTGGGTTGGTTCACATACAGAATATGACACGCTACTCTCTCAGCTATAGCGCCAGTAGCGTCAAGGGCGCGTTGCAGAGGCGATCGCAGGAATTCGCCCTTGAAGCTGTAGTTTTAGCGTCAATTTATATCAAATCCGTTGAATCCATTAATCAGAATTTTTGTAAAATATCGGCTGAGATTTGCGCGATCGACTATACTAAATCTAACAAGTCGGTTCTAATGGGGAGCAGCCATTAGAGGTAATGGGGAAAGTTCGGTGCAAGTCCAACGCTGTCCCGCAACTGTAATGAAAGCCCTGTAGCTTTTTGAGTCAGAATGCCCGCCGATGTGTTGGTTTAAATAGTCTCGTCTGCGAGGTACAGCTTGAAGTCTCGAAATCGAAAATTGGTCAGTCTGGGATTGATGGCTGGCTTGAGTTGTTATCTTGTTTTGGGCTCGGCAACACCGGCCGCAGCTATGCACATTTCTGAAGGTTTTTTGCCGGTGCAGTGGGCTGTTTTTTGGTGGATTGTGGCGTTGCCTTTTTTTGTGGTAGGTTTGCGATCGATTACTCGCATTACCAAAGAACACCCGGAACTTAAACTATTACTAGCTTTATCCGGTGCGTTTACTTTTGTACTTTCTGCTTTGAAGATTCCTTCGGTAACGGGGAGTTGTTCTCACCCAACGGGTACGGGTTTGGGTGCGATTTTGTTTGGCCCTTCGGTGATGGCGGTACTCGGTGCTTTAGTGCTGCTTTTTCAAGCGGTTTTGTTGGCCCACGGCGGGCTGACAACGCTGGGAGCTAATATGTTTTCGATGGCGATTGTTGGCCCATTTGCTGCCTATTTTATCTATCAATTGCTGATGCGAACTGGTAGACAGCGAGCGGCAATTTTTTGGGCGGCGGCTTTGGCTGATTTGCTGACTTATGTGGTTACTTCGATGCAGTTGGCGTTAGCTTTTCCGGCGGCGAGTGGCGGTTTTTTGGCTTCGTTTCTTAAGTTTGCTGGCATCTTTGCGATTACTCAAGTACCCCTGGCTATTAGTGAGGGATTGCTCACTTTATTGGTGTGGAATTGGCTGCATTCTTACGGGCAACCAGAGTTGGAAATTCTGAAATTATTGAAACAGGAGTCTTAAGCCATGAATCGAAAACCTACCAGCAATCAGCAAGCTACTTCGCAACAAAATTGGCTGTTAGTAATTGGAGTTATTGCCCTTACCGTTATTCCTCTAGTTTTTGTCCGGGGTGAATACGGCGGGGCGGATGGGGAAGCACAGAAGGCAATTACCGAGATTCAACCGGGCTATGAACCTTGGTTCAAGCACTTTTTTGAGCCGGCGAGTGGAGAAATTGAAAGTCTCTTATTTGCGACTCAGGCGGCGCTGGGGGCTGGTGCTATCGGATATGCGATCGGGCTGTATAAATGTCGATCGCAATCTCAGAAATCTGATGATAAATCGCCGTTGGAATAGACATCTCCTAAAAAGCCAGCTTTGAACAGGCAAGATGCCTGTTCCACAAGAATTATGGGAGATGTCTAATGAATCATCAGATTGATAGTCTGGCTTACACGAATCGTTTGCGCGGGTTGCCGCCAACTCATAAATTATCGTTTGCGATCGCCCTATTGATTCTGTCTCTGCTTTCTGGGGCGATCGTCCAATTGTCGATCGCCCTTTGGTTAGCAGTCTGGATCGTCATCTATGCAGGGATTCCTGGGAAACTTTATCTGCGGTTGTTGTCACTCCCGTTGGTGTTTTTGCTGACAAGTTTGCCTGCTTTGGCGATCGGTGGAATTCAGTTAAATCAAATCCAAGCAATTCACTCGGATATTTGGCAAAGTTGGGGGATTAGCGTCGGCAATTTGTATCTGTATGTGAGTCTCACTGGATTATACCAAGTGAGTTTGTTATTCACCCGCACCTTGGCTTCGACAAGTTGTATGTATTTCATCCTGTTGACGGTGCCATTTACCGAAATCTTGCAAATTCTTAGACAATTACGCTTGCCGCCGTTGTTGACAGAATTGCTGTTGTTGATGTATCGCTTCATTTTTAGCTTATTGGCGATCGCCGATGAACTTTGGATAGCCCAAAATTCGCGCTGTGGCTATCGCACTTGGAAATTAGGAATGCGTAGTTTAGGCATTTTAATCGGGCAATTGCTTCAGCGAACTTTGGTAAATTACCGTCAAGTTTCGCTGAGTTTAGCATCGCGCGGCTTTAATGGAGAATTGCGGGTTTGGCATTCTTCCCCTTACAAACCTTCGCCAAGATATACATTTGAAGCGGTGTTTGGTTGCACAGTTTTAACCCTGTTAAGCTTTGTATTTCAACGCTAAATCTATGATGGTTTGTAGTCAGGACTAAAGTCCTTATTATCTAAAAATTAGAGAGATGATAGTTACCTCTGAATCTGGTAAAATAACTATAGCAACTTAAGGATTTTTCAGATAAACTTAAATCAGTAGATAAAAGGAGATCGTTGTGTATGTTCGCGCAAGTTGAAACCAAAACCTACAATGCTGAGGAATATCTAGAAGCTGAAGTTAATTCTCTGGATCGACATGAATTTATCAATGGGGAAATTGTTCTGATGGCTGGCGGCACACCGAATCACAATGAAATTACCAGCATCTTAAATGCTATTTTGAGGGTGAGTCTCAAGGGTAAACCTTACAGTATTTTTGGATTAGATCAGCGGCTGTGGATTCCGCAGTTTAATAATTATACTTATCCAGATGTGATGGTTGTGGCGAAACCGATCGAGCTGCAATCTGGACGGACTGATACAATTACCAATCCTCTGCTGATTGCTGAGGTGTTGTCTAAAGGTACCAAAGCTTACGATCGAGATGAAAAGTTTGCTGCGTATCGCAGTATTCCTAGTTTTCAGGAGTATTTATTAATCGATCAATATCGGCTACAGGTGGAGCAATACTCTAAAACTGAGGCGAATAAGTGGATTTTTTCGGAATATGGTGTTATTGGCGATCGGCTGATGTTAACGTCTGTGCAGGTGGAAATTGCGATCGCAGATTTGTATGAAAATATTGAGTTTATTTAAAATGAAGGGGCGATCGATATTTGAGACAACAATCAAAATTAGATAGCATTTTTTCAGTAAGTTACGAAGCAAAGAAAAATCATAAATTTCAAAGTATCGCCCTCATATCAAATCCGGTAGCATCGGAATTAATATTACTCACAGCCACGAATCAGATTGCGAGCATTACTCTGCGCTGCATAAAGACGGATATTTTCCGCCCACCAAGATTGATTAATATTTCTGATTAACAGATGCTCTTGGTTCGATTCCTTAATCTGAACCGCTGACAAGACGCGGTTTCAACCGCCGAGTCATAAACAGAATAATTATCTTTTCTATTCTTGCGATCGATCGACCGCAATCTTCGCATATTTCAAATTATTTTGATATTCTACAATCTTTGGCTGGCTAATTTTGTATTTAGGACTATTAGCAGGTATTTTTTTCATGCCAGTAATTGCCTGTTCCCACGCAACAATCACCTGCTGCCACTGTTGTTTTGTTGTGGCAGTTTGAGTTAGAGAAGCTGCACGAGTTGCTTGATTTACTGCTTGCCGAAAATCATTGTCAGGATTAGTTGGAGTTGCTGGCGGAGTTACTGTTGGAGTAGCAGGTGAATTTTTTGGTGGAGTAGTTTTGCTGGTAGTTGGAGGCACTTTTACAGTGGGATTCGCAGGTAAATTTGTCGGTGGATTAGTTTTCTTGGGAATTGGGCGCGTAGTTACAGTTGGATTCGCGGGTAAATTTGTCGGTGGAGTAGTTGGTGAAACAGCAGGCGGTGAAACAGCAGGCGGTGAAGTAGCAGGTAAATTGGCTGACGGAGTTTGTGGTGACGCGCCGGCAGTTGCTGGCTTGAGTGCGATTAGCATCTCATACCTTTGGGTTGATTTGTCTACTTCTACGGTTGTCATGGCTATGCCGAGTACAGAATTCAGCGCCCCGATCGGACGATCGAATTCTGCTATATTTTCTTTGGGTACAGATGACTCAATGAAATTTTTAGATGCAGCAGAATTGACAAGGGTAAGAATTTGTTCAAAATTGAAATAACCGTAGCCGCTGTTAGGCTTTGGTAAAGAGCTAGTAATTGTTTGAAAGTTTTCGCTTTGTGCTAAAGTTGGATTTGATGTAGCTGCGATCGCTGGTAATGTTTTGGCATTCGCTAATGTGACAAATACTGAATTTGCATCCAACCAGCCTTGTCCCAATACAAAGTCTTGACTGGGCGCTTGCCATTCTGTTATAGCTCGATCGGCAATCTGTTTCTCAGATATAGATATACCATTACCTTTGGCAAGTACATTCAGTTTAGCAAACGTGCTTTTAGCTGCTTCAGGATTGCTAGTTTGAATTACTATTTTTACCCCGATCGCACTTTCTAAAGGTACGTCTTGCAGTGAAATTACTCCGAATCCGTATTCTCCATCCATCCAACCAAAAATATCTTTATCCAAATCGAGATTTAAAGTTGCTAAATTTCCTCGAAATTGATTGATTCCCTGGCTGATTTCTGGGATATTTTGTGTTTGGCTGACAAAATTAGACCAATTGTTATTGATGCCTTTCCCCGTAAATAAAGCAACTGTTTGCTGAGTAAAATAATTAATAATTTTTTCAGTTGCTGGCTGAAAGTTGGTTTGAGTGGTAGCATTTGGCTGCAAATTGGCAACAGTATTAATCCGAATCCCAGCATCATCAATGCCAATACCGCCACTTAAAGACTTTATCGGATATAGCTCAGCTCGATCGAGTAGCGGTGCATTTTGAGCTTGAGGAGCATTTGCCACACTCTCCTTTATCAAAGCTAAGCTATCAAAAATATAAAATTGAGCTACTGGCTTATCAATTTTTAAATCGCTTGATAATACTTTGGCAACTTCCGGCTTGCTTGCTAAAGATGGTTGTCCTTTGTAGATCTCAATAGATTTTTGGACATTTTGCTCCTTGTCACTGCAAACAAGATAACGTTTCACGATCGCGCAGTAGCTTTGATCGCCTTTGTTAGTAGTAGACTCCAGTATTTTAAATCCTTTGTAATCAATCTCTTTAAATTTTTCGTCAGGATTAATCTTGCTGAGATTTTGATTTAATTGCCACATACTCAGCTTGTTTTTAATCGTAATTACCCAGATAACTTCAGGAGTAGGCGATTGCTGTTCTTGGGTTTTAGCTGATGGTAATGCAGCCCAGACAACAGTACCCAACCAAGGTTTGATATCTCGATCGTAATTGATTTGAGGACTTTCCTTAGCAAATTCTTTTTCAAGCTCTTTCCAAGCTTGCTCAAAAAGTTGCCTTGCTTCTGGCGTGCCAAATTTCTGTAATTTTGACCAAGACTCAGGGTTGAGATCGATCGTGCCACCTACTAAAGCGTCACTCGGAATCAGTTTAGCATTGTCTAGGGGTTTACTATCAACTCCTAAATAACCATCCGAGTAGAGATATGTCCCCACGCTGCCAATTGCAATCAGGCTAAAAATGGCAACTATGGTTTTAGCGAATTTGCCAGCCATAATGTTGTTTAAATAAAAACTGTTTGAGATGATACTAAATTCCGATCGGATCGATTACCACCATGAAAATGGTTTGTAGTGCCGACTTAACTCGGCACTACAAACTAAATTTTGGGTCAACTAATTTTTTGGCGATTGAACGATATGAAATGACATAATATAATATTATAGTTTTCTAATTGTGGAGCGTCAAGGTAAGAGAACTAGCGGTAACAATTCTTATTATGAGTTAAACTTATTATCTAAAAGTTACTGCCGAGATTTTGCAGAAATTGCATATTTAGATCGTATCCGGTAGATGCCAAAGGACACGGCAGTGCTCATTAGTGTCAACTTAAGCCTG
>DMYK01000168.1:0-4222 GCA_003483675.1 Microcoleaceae cyanobacterium UBA11344 | reverse complement strand
TTAAGTTGACACCAATGGGCAGTGCTGTGTCCCTACAAATAATATTTATTATCCTGGTAGGGACACGGTACTGCCGTGTTCTTGAGATAAATTGGCTAATTCATAAATTAAAGGACACAACACTGTTGTGTCCCTACAGATAATATTTATCGATCGAACAGTCTCGATCGTATTGATACCCGTAAGGTGCGCGTTGCGCACCTACATCAGCGGGGTTCATTCATCGCCCCTGAATTCCTCGCTCTAACCAACAAACCATGTTTCGGGGCAAAAATCATCGCCAATACAAACATCAGCGTTTGCAGCACGACAATACATCCGCCTGTCGAAGCATCAATATAGTAGCTGATATAAGTTCCCATGACGCTAGAAAATACGCCAGTGGCGATCGCAATTAGCGTCATATGGTCAAAATTATCACTCAATAAATACGCCGTTGCTCCCGGAGTCACCAACATTGCTACCACTAAAATAATCCCCACAGTCTGAAGTCCCGCAACCGCAGTTAGGGATAGCAAAGACAGCAACACGTAATACAGAAAAGTGATATTTAAACCAATCGATCGCGCGTGAGTCGAGTCAAAACAAAACAAAACTAAATCTTTGCGTAAAATTGCCAGCGTCACGATAGTAACAACACTAATAATTACAGTCTGAATAATATCAGCATCCGAAATGCCCAACACATTACCAAACAAAATATGCGTTAAGTCGATCGAACTTCTGACTTTAGAAATTAAGACTAAACCAAAGGCAAAAAATCCCGTAAACACTAAACCAATCACCGTATCCTCTTTAACACGAGTTTTCGCTTTGATAAAGCCGATCGCCATTACCGAACCCACCCCAAACACAAACGCACCCACCGCCAAAGGAATATTCAATACATAAGCAATTACAACTCCCGGCATCACCGCATGAGAAACCGCATCGCCCATCAAAGCCCATCCTTTCAAAGTCATGTAGCAAGAAAGCGCAGAACAAACCAGCCCTACTAAAGCGCTGACTAAAATTGCCTTCACCATGAATTCATGCTGCAAAGGTGCCACAAACCACTGAATTAAATCCATTATTGCTTCTCCTGATTGACTTGAATGGGGGGCGGGTTTATTTAACCTGTCTGCACCATTTAAGATTATTGGTGAACCCGCCCCTACAGTTTAAAATGCTGCAATATCTCAGGTTAACCGATTTTTATTAAAAGAGAAATCACCCACAGAACCGCCAAAGGTGCGAGAAATATTTTCCTCTGTAAACACTTCTGAAGTGTTACCATAGGCGAGAATGCTGCGATTAATTAATACTACTTGGTCGCAAAATGTGGTAATAGATTCTAAATCATGAGTTGAAACGAGAATTGTATGTCCTGTTAGACGCAGTTCCATTAACAGGTTAATCATCATTTTCTCGGTTTTGATATCGACTCCGGCAAAGGGTTCATCTAATAGTAAAACTTTGCCCTGTTGCGCCAAGGCCCGCGCAAAAAAGGTGCGTTTCTTTTGTCCACCAGATAACTCTCCGATTTGCCGATCGCCCATTGGCCACATTTCCACCCGTTCCAAACTTTCTCGCACAGCTTGTTTATCGATCGATCTAGGAATCCGCAACAGATTCATGTACCCATAGCGTCCCATCATCACCACATCATAAACGTTCACCGGAAAATTCCAATCTACTTCTTCCGACTGAGGTACATAGGCAACCAAATTGCGTTTTTGCACTTGACGAATCGGCAAACCATTAATTAAAACTCGTCCGGTGTTTGGCTGCACAAACCCCATAATTGCCTTGAATAAAGTCGATTTTCCCGCGCCATTCATCCCCACCAAACCACAAATTGTCCCTGCTTTGAGTTGCAGCGATGCCCTGTGCAAAGCTACTTTGCCGTGATAAGCAACCGTCACATTCTCAATATCAATGCCGATTTTGTTCATCTGATTTTATCCCAATTCCCATTACCATTACCAATCACTAATCACCAATTCCCGATGCCCTCTTTGGCCGATGCCCGATGCCCATTACCCATTACCCATTACCGATTAACCTGTAGTCCTTTTATCAAAGTATTGACATTATATTCAAGTAACTTAAGATAGGTTGATGCGGGGCCATCGGAGGGAGAAAGGGAATCGACATAAAACACCCCGGCAAATTTTGCGCCTGTTTCTTTTGCTACCTGAATCTGTGCTTGATTGCTGACGGTACTCTCGCAAAATACAGCCGGTATTTGGTTTGCTTTGACTGTATTAATCACCCGTTCAACTTGTTTCGGTGTGGCTTGTTGTTCGGCGTTGACTGGCCAAAGATAAACTTCTTTTAAGCCGTAATCGCGGGCTATGTAGGAGAAGGCACCTTCGCAACTTACTATGTAGCGTTTGTCGGGGGGAATGGCTGAAATAGCTTGTTTGAGTTTGGCATCGATCGCCTTAATTTGCTCACTGTATTTTGCGGCATTTGCGTCATAGGTTGCAGCGTTAACCGGGTCGAGATTTCCTAATGTCTTGCGAATGTTTTCGACGTAAATCAAAGCATTTTTGGGCGACATCCAAGCATGGGGATTGGGTTTGCCTTGATAGGTATCTTCGGCAATATTAATTGGTTGAACTCCGTCACTTAGGGTAATGTGAGAAACTTTGGGGAGACTGTTGTAAAATCGGGTGGCCCAGCGCTCTAAGTTCAGGCCGTTTTCTAAAATTTGATCGGCATTTTGCCCGCGTTTTAAGTCGCTGGGTGTAACTTCATAGCCGTGAATTTCCGCCCCTGGTTTGGTAATGGATTGGACGATCGCCTTGTCTCCCGCAACGTTCTGAGCCATGTCTGCCAGGACGGTAAAGGTGGTGAGAATGACTTTTTTGTCTTTTCGGGTCAAATTGCTGGCAGTGGAGCTAGAGTCGCCATTTTGCTTGGTTTGAGGGTTGCACCCGCTGAGCCAAACTCCTAGTAATAGCGCGAATATACCAATTTGATCGGTTTTACGGCAGAGTGCCTGATGATTCATTCTGGTTTTTTATAATTCTTCCATTTTTTTAATTTAGCATAAAATTAGAGATAATGAAAAGATTATGAAAATAGGTGGCCAAGGGCGATCGGGCTAGCATAATAGATAAGAGCGATCGCACCTGCTGATTTTTTAAGAGCTATTGGAGCCTTAGAGCTTAGGCTAAGCCTGGAAATGCTAGAATCATTCACAAGAGCGGCCATAACAGAGGATATAAAAAATGTCACTTGCACCAGTTGAAGAAAAAATGTGGGAGAAATCTCTCTCAAAAATTGGGACTCAAACATCTGAGGTTGAGATTAACAAGAAGTATGAATCAGGAGAGAAGAGAATACTTACGGAAATCAACCGTGAAAAGCTTCCCAACTTTGTGGAAGCGCTGTCAAAAAATCCTAAGTACATGAATTTGCGCCCATTTTATCAGAGAAGGGCGCGTTGGGATATTAAGATGCAGTCACGACTAATTGAGTCGTTTCTGATTAACATTCCCGTTCCGCCTATTATTCTTTATGAAATTGATTATAACTCTTATGAAGTAATGGATGGTCAACAGAGAATCACCGCTATTCAAGATTTTTATACAAATAAGTTTGCGCTGACTGGACTTGAACTTTGGCCAGAACTAAATAAACTTAAATACGAACAGCTTCCTGGTAAAATTAATGCTGGTCTCAACCGTCGTTCTATCTCATCTATAGTAATTCTTAGAGAATCAACATCCGATCCTGAAGAGGGTTTATTTCTCAAACAGAAGACCTTCGAGCGTCTGAATACTGGTGGAGTGGATCTAAGTCAGCAAGAAGTGAGAAACTGCTTGTATTATGGAAAATTTGATTCGCTCTTAATAGAATTAGCGCGTCATCCCATATTTGCTAAAGCTTGGGGAATCCCTATCGACGATAACAGCCCAGAACTATCAACAAATACTCTTTATAAAAAGATGGAAGATGCAGAGTTAGTTCTCCGTTTTTTTGCTTTGCGGAATGTAGAGTATTTCCGTAATGGTATGGAAGGATTTCTCGATCTGTACATGATGAAAAGCCTGGGGTTCTCCGAGCGAGACATCGAATTTTTAAAAGATGTTTTTTTACAAACACTCAATCTGGCTCATCAAATCTATGAAGAAAGTTTGTTCAAACCCTTTGAACCCAAGTCAGGGAATTGGAAGAAAACTTCTTATAAAGCTTACTATGATGCCGTCATGGTTGGATTTAGCAGGCATTT
>DMYK01000596.1 GCA_003483675.1 Microcoleaceae cyanobacterium UBA11344 | reverse complement strand
AGTTGGTTGAATAAAGGTTGCAGTTGTTGCATGATGTCGTTAACATCAAGATTTGGCAGCCGCTGACCAAATTGTCCTGAAAAGCGAGCTTCAATTTGATCGATCCACTCATTTAATCTTTCTATTCCTTGAGGTACTCTTTGGGTCAGTTGTTGAAACTGTTGGGTAAAGGGTGGTACAATGATCAGGAATAAGCCTACGAAGATCAGGACTAGGAAGCTAATTGAAAGTAAAACTGCGATCGATCTTTTGAGCCGGAATTTCTGTAAGTACCGTGCTAGCCTATTTAATGCCGTGGCTAAGACGACTGCTGTAAATAACAGCAATAAGGCTTGCCTGATTTGCCACAGGATGTAACAAGATGCGATGAGGGCTAATAAGCCTATCCATTGTCCTAGCTTCATCTCAGCCCCCAGGAGACCCACACCATAGCTGTACTCAGCTTGGTGTTGGGAGGAATGGGGGTGAATTGCGAAACGTCCCCTGAGTAAATTTTTGCGTTAGCAAAAACAGGGATGGGGACAGTTGAGTAATTCACAAACTCAAAATGCATAGTTATATCCGTCCTTTTGGTGAATGGTTTTGCAATATTTGAAATTAATACCCTGAACCAAGGTATCTGCGGAGATATTGAACGAACCGCTAGACCTAACGGCAACACGCCCGACATACGTGCCAATTTTCTTGCCACTGGTAACAGTTGCCCTCACGATGTCGCCAGTCTGAAACCCTTTGACAAACTTAAGTCGTGGCACATAGCGAGATGGGAAACCAAATTTATCCGTGCGACACATTTGACGAGTACCGTATCCCGTCGTCTTAATTAACAACGGCTTGTTTGTCAGCACAGATAACGATTCAATTTGACCAACACAAGCGGCATCAATCCAATGGGTTTTAGGTAGTTTCAATCGAGTCCGGTTGAACTTAGTTAATCCACCTGAACCAGTCGAAACAGACAATCCCGTTTCTTTAAGGCGATTGAACAATGCCCATCTGGTAGAGTTGACGGCTGCTGCATCCTTGAGAGGACGTTTAGCTTGTGCAAGAATGCACTTCAGAACGTCTGGTTTCTTGGCTAAGAATTGCTCGACATCCTGAGTACCTTTCTTGAGGTTGCACTTCTCACAAGCAAGGCAAAGGTTAGAAATGCGATCGCTGCCACCTTTGGCTTTGGGATGAATATGTTCAATTTGCAAAGGTACATTTTCAACACTACAGTAAGCGCATTTCCTGTCCCATTTGTTCAATAGATATTCCCGAACTTCGTAGCCAGCTAATTCCCCTTGCTGATATTCAATGCCTGAAATTTCAGGATTTTCTAATTGTTGTAAATCAAACCTGACCAGTTCTTGAACAATTGAACCGATGGGGGCAAACCTAATTAATTTGTTTACCCAAGTTAGGGTAGTTTCTACACGATGTTGCAGACTTGGAGCCAGCCAGCCTTTGGTGCGGGTGCGATTTAAAAATCTTGCCTGACGATAACGAGTATGACGATTTCTCCTTGAGCGACGCAACTCGCTTCGGGACTCCAAAGACGCTTTAATTGTTTGACCTCGATGGCTTAATTCCGCACCAAAAATAACTTGATCGTCTTGAACCAAAGCAATCCCTGTAGTTTGAGAACCCGGATCTAATTTGAGAGTAATTAATTTAGGAGTTGCTGTCACCGCCTTTTTGAGAATGATGGTAAATGGATACCTTCTAAAAACCGCAGCTTTACCAGCCGTTAACAACTTGTGATCCCTTGACGGCTTACAGGGTGTGAGCGGTTTTTTCTTGGTATCAAGTACGAAAACGAGATTAGACATTGTTGTGTCTCTCCACTTGCGCGTAATGTTAGCTTCGTCAATGTTTAAGGTCGGTAACTATCTCAAAAGCACTGGTTTAACCCTTAAGCCTGTTTAACTTCTGAGTTCTAGAGCAGTGGACTAGCTTCGCATCCACTGGTAGGTCTTTAACTCTTGCCCTAAACGTAGTAAAAGTGGCTCCACTGAGCGAAGCCGAAGTGTTCTCTTACTTAGACTGGTCAACTAGGCTCTTTCAAGCCCCCGCTATATCGGTACTCCGATTAGCGGTGGGTGATTGACTTGGTTGGAGATTTGAGATTTGAGATTTGAGATTGGGGAGTAGAGTATTGGGAATTATAAGACTATAACCCTTTGTATCTCTCGTTTATAACCGAGTTTAGATCCCCCCTAAATCCCCTTAAGAAGGGGAGTAGGGGTTGACTTTGAGCGCTTCCGGTTCCCCCCTTCTTAAGGGGGGCTAGGGGGGATCTAGTCCTAATCGTCAGACACCAGTCTGGCACTAAGTTCACAGCTCAAGTTGATTCCTATGTTCACTAAGATACCCTACTTTGACAGCAGAGGAAACAGAATCCTCATTTGCCTTTGGCGAACACCTGCTGTGGTGTCAGGTTCAATTCGGGGAAAATTGGGGACTCAATGCGATCGCCATTTCTGAACAGTTTGACTTGGTACTCGCCATCAACGAGTTGATAAACTGAAAAAGTAGGTTGTTTGGGATTCCCAATAAACCGTCTGCCACCCAATCCTAGATAGTCTATAATCCAATATTCCTGGATGCCCATTGATTCATAGGCCTCTAGTTTGAGGGCATAATCATCCTCCCAATTAGTGCTAGTTACTTCTACGATTAGGGGGACTGATGAACCCATTGTAATAATTGATGATTTATCCCATCGCGGCTCGTTTCCGATAGTTTGTTCGTTGAGTACAATGATATCTGGTTCATACCCAGATTCCTCGCGCATGGGTTTGATGACAGATTCTTTGGGGATAAAGTACGGTAGTTGTAGCCGCCTGATTTCAAAGTTGAGATCGGCGATGAGAAAACCTGTCAGTTTAGAATGTTTGCCTGTTGCTTTTGGCATTTCAACAATTTCTCCATTGTGTAATTCGTAGTGATATTCTGAATTCTCAGGATACCAGTCTATGAATTCATCAAATGTTACTAATTCTGTTATGGTTTGAATCATGGTGAGTGCCTTTAGTTTGGTTTTGATAGCTGTACGGGAAAACAGGCAGGAATTGAGTTTTTGGCATAGTCTTTAGACTAAGTTTAGATCGATCGCACTCTCGATCGCCTCTCTACTGCTGTTGCGATGCCCGCCAGCCGAGGATAGCAGCTACGATCAGACTGGGGGAAAGGACGGCGATCAGGGCGTTGAAGTCGGTGGAGGGTATGGATAAGCTAGGCCCTGCGTACTTGATGGCGAGGGAAAGGGCGGTGGAGAGGGTGAATACTTTGAGGATGGGGCTGATGTTGGTGTTCATGGAGGTGGTAGTGGGTTGTATAATTAAGCATTGAGACTATTATGCCAAGTCTCTGCCATGACTGCGGCACATTACAGTTTTTAACAGGGAAGAGGCGATGAATGTTGTTTTAAACCCAGAATTAGAACAGTTGATCCAATCTGAGTTAGATACGGGAAAATATGAAAATGTAGAAGCGGTGCTGAGAGAAGCATTAATGCTTTTATCTGAGCAAAATAGTCGCCGAATCATCGCTCGTAAAGTAAAGGATTTATTTGATAAAACGCAAGCGATACCAGGGGTTCAAGAAATTACTGAGGAGGAGATTGCAGCGGAGATAGAAGCTTACCGGAGAGGCGAATGAGGATTGTTGTTGATACTAATATTTTAGTGTCTGCGATTTTGAGGGGACGGATGCCCAAAAGAGCGATTCAGTCAATCATCGATCGCCCGGACTGCAAGTGGCTGGTATCATTAGAAATTCTAGCAGAATATAAGGATGTTTTGTTACGTCCCAAGTTTAAGCTAAGCCAGGAAGTAATAGAAGAGTGGTGGGAGATTTTTGATCCGGTAACGCAGTTGATTGAGGTAGATGTTGAGGTAGATTTTCCGAGGGATAGGAAAGATGCTAAATTTCTTGCTTGTGCTTTGGCTGGTAATGCAGATTTTTTAATAACTGGCGGGATTTTACTGAGGTAGAAATTTTGGGCAATACTCAGATTGTTTCAGTTTCTGGTTTTCTGGATAAAATCTTAGGATAGGGGCAGGATTGAGAGCAAATTACCAAAGCGATGAGGGAGTTTAGGAGGGGGATTTATCGTTAGGGCGGGCGCTCTAGCAGAGGTAGGGACACGGCAATTCCGTGTCCCTACGGCGGGGATCGATCGCGCGGTGTACTTCATAAACCTGGAATCTGCTGTATGTGTTGCGACTTGGCGGGCGATCGGCTATTTTATGAGATACTAAGATAATTTGCCAGCGTTAAACATAATTGAAAATGGATCACCAAAATTTAGACTTAATCGAGAAAATTCGCCAGCAATTTGACTATGCCCCTTTTCCCAGAATCCCTCTCGAAAAATCTCCTGAGTCTAACTTTGAGTTACTTTACCTTCACAACCTTGTAACTGCTTACTACTTCAGAAATCGGAAAGTTGTCAATACCGAAGGCAAACTGATTCTGGATGCGGGATGCGGTAGCGGATACAAATC
>DMYK01000449.1 GCA_003483675.1 Microcoleaceae cyanobacterium UBA11344 | reverse complement strand
TGACTACTGACTACTGACTACTAACTTATGAGCTATGACCCCCGTTTTGACCGCTACCGATCGCCGAACACGAAAGGTCCAAAACAGCAGGACGATCGGACGAACTGGGCTAAACCAAGGAACAGGTCTGTTTCCGGGAACCCTAGCAGGCGGCCCAAACGGCCGTCGCAGCGCTTAAAACCTAACAAGTTCCGGTTGTGGGCTGTGTGGGCGGTGTTGATGCTGGGGGGGCTGGGGCTGGCTGTGAATTTGCTTTATTTGCAGGTGACGCGAGCTCCCGCGCTGCAAAAACAGGCCCAGGAGCAGCAAACTAGCAAAACTAAGCCGTTTGTGCCGAGACGCCCGATTATTGACCGCAACGGGAATGTTTTGGCGATCGACAGACAGGTGTACACGCTCTACGCTCACCCGAAGTTATTCAAGCACACAAAGGCGGAAATCGCGGCTAAATTGGCTCCCATGCTCCCCATCAAAGTTAGGGCGGGGAATACGGCGGAAACTGAATTGCTGCAAAATTTCAACCTGGCCGAAAGCGGGATTAAACTTGCTGATTGGCTACCTCAAGAAGTTGCCGATCGAGTGGGTAGGATGCAAATTAAAGATAGTCTGGTGGATGGCTTGGAGTTGGTGCGACAGCAGCAGCGTTTTTACCCGCAGCAGGAATTGGTGGCCGATGTCCTTGGTTATGTGGATGAGGAGCGGAAGGGGCAAGCAGGGGTAGAATACAGCCAGCAGAATTTGTTGGAACGATCGATGCCGTCGATTCAATATAGCAAGTCGATCGATGGGAATTGGGTTCCCGATGGACTGTCGGCGGGATTTGTCCAATTGGATGACTTGAAATTGCAATTGACGATCGACAGCCGTTTGCAGCGGGCGGCGCGGATTGCTCTCAAGGAAAAAATGGAGAAATACGAGGCGAAGCGGGGCACGGTGATTGTGATGGATGCCCGTAATGGGGAGTTGCTGTCGATGGTGGCGGAACCTTCTTATGACCCGAATAAGTATTTTAATTTTGGTTTGGAACGTTATAAAAATTGGGCTGTAACTGATGTTTACGAACCTGGTTCGACTTTTAAAGCGATTAATGTGGCGATCGCCCTAGAAGCGGGTGCCATCAAACGTGATAGTGTATTTAACGACGAAGGTCGGATTTACATGAATCCCTGGACTATTCAAAATGCCGATTACCGATCGGCAGGGGCGCGCGGCCCTTCGACGGTGACAGATATTTTGAAACATTCTAGTAATGTGGGGATGGTTCACATTATGAGCACCATGAAACCTTCTCTTTACTATCAAGCTTTAGAAAAACTGGGACTGGGACAAAGTGCGGGAACAGATTTACCTTTTGAAGTAACCAGTCAGCTCAAAAATCGAGAGCAATTTATTAATTCTCCGGTGGAAGTTGCTACTACTGCTTTTGGTCAAGGTTTTTCAATCACTCCGATTCAATTGGTGCAGCTTAATGGGGCTTTGGCAAACGGTGGCAAGTTAGTAACTCCTCACGTTGTGCGGGGACTTTTCGATCGGGAAGGCCAAGCTTATTGGAAGCTTCCGAGGGCTGTAGCGAAGCAAGTTTTTTCGCCGGAGACTACTAAGCAAGTTTTAGAAATGATGGAAAGTGTTGTTGATGGAGGTACGGGGAAAGCTGCACAAATTCCCGGCTATCGGATTGCGGGGAAAACGGGTACGGCTCAAAAAGCTAATGCTGGTGGTGGTGGTTATTCTAAGGCGATAATTACTAGCTTTGTGGGGATTATGCCTGTGAATGATCCTCGGTATGTGGTTTTGGCGGTGATTGATGAGCCGAAAGGGGGTTCGGGGGGGACTGTGGCGGGGCCGATTGTGGAGTCGGTGATGGAGGCGCTGATTAGTATTGAGAAGATTCCACCAAGCAAGAAATAGGTTGATGAAATTGCCCGATTTGTAGGGAAACGGCACTGCCCATAGGTGTCAACTTAAGCCTGAAAGCCTTGAGAAATCTAGTTCACAGTCGAGTCTAGATCCCCCTAAATCCCCCTTAAGAAGGGGGACTTTGAGAATACTCCTGTCCCCCCCTTCTTAAGGGGGGCTAGGGGGGATCTCCGGGTTTGAAAACACGCCCTAGGGGTGGGTCTTATTCACCATTAGTGTCAATAACAATATCTTTTGTCTTCAGCTTTCTTGTGTCTTTCACCCATGCGTTTATGTCCTAAAATTGTAGAAATAATGACGCATCGATCGCCATTTGGAAGATTAGGATGAGATAGTGTTAGCCTTCCTTTTGCTCGATAATTTGTTAGGCCGCATTCGTCACTGACTTTATACACTGGGCAACCTTGGAAATTGAATAGGGCTCGCCGAATTGTTCCATTTTCTTTGTGTTCATTTTGCTCATTGATTGGGAGTAGTGTTGTTTCAGACTCTCCTTTGTCGTTTATAGCTGTATTTATCAGAATTTGGGGCTCTAAGCTTTTCCATTCGCCTGCGGGTACTTGGGCTGGGGAAATGTCTGATTTGTGAACTGCTATTTGTACTGTTTCTCCGACTTGTTTGAAGCTGGCTTGCCATGAAATTTTGTCGCGCTTGGCGTTGCTGCGGGCCATTTCCATTGCCCAATAAACTCGATCGATCGACACTTTTAAACGGTGGTTGTTAATGAACATTAGCCAGCTTGGGGCGACGAGGGCGCTGAATATTCCGATGATTAAGACGATTATTAATGTTTCAAGCATTGTAAAACCGGCCGCCGATGCAGTTGCTATGCTTGTGAGCAGTTTATTTGTTGACATTTGGATGCACCTAAATGTTTGGGTTTAAAAAAAGTTATGGTAGCTATTTTGTATTAGGTTTATTTTAAGTGCTAAATTTGGTTTTTGTATAGATCGGTATTTACATAAAAATTTGGGAAAATGCCCGATCGCACTTTCGATGTGGATCATGTTTGTGAGGGATCGATCGCATTTTGGAGCAATGAATATGGAAAACCAGGGTTTTGTAGGGGTAATGTTTCGGTGCCTACCCCACCCCACTTTCATCGCGAGGTTTCTACTGGCTATTTTGCTTGATTGACGTCAATAGTTGATTTCCTGGTTAGACGATTATTTGTTTTAGTTCTAGTAGCATAGTTTGTCTGTTTTGATTGGATTTGCAATATAAAATAATTTAAGTTAATATATCTTAACAATTCAGGACTGACGCGGAATTGATGTTAGAGATTCAAAAATATCTGCGGGGCTAGTTACAAGCTGCGCCTTCATCTGTTCTCATTCCTCCTAGGAGAGTTTCGACAATTACACACTTTTTCGCACCGCCACTAGCAGGAACAACTGTGACTACAAATCTATTAACGTTTGGAGTTACTGATTTATCAGGGGGAAGTTTTTTCACGTTCCCCTGATAGTCAAAAACGATCGAGTTTAGAGGAAGATCAACATCAACAACAGAAGCAGTTACATTCGTTGAAAGCGCAATAGTGCCTTTTTTAATTTCGCCGCCGACATCTAACGTCTGGGTACTACCACCCGTAGCTAGTGGCGGGATAAACGTAACTGTTGGCGGGTCAGTAGCCGGAGTAGGATTAAATGTAACTGTGATATTGCGCTTATTTCGCTTTGCTTCGCTTTGTGCACTTCGCAAGGTTTGGAAAACGCGATCGTTCACAGTGCGAACTCTTTGATTATTGATGAATGCCAGCCAACCGGGAACGGCGATCGAGGTTAGTATACCTATGATCAACACTATCATCATCATTTCTAGAAGAGAGAACCCCTCATCGCCCTTTCTGGATGTTGGAAATTGCGGGTTGCTAGTCTTAGAATTCTGCAAGACTTTTAATAATATTGGGATTTTCATTTTACTCTCCTGTGTGATCTGCTAGTGGCGCGATTCGGAAATCAGTCTCAGACATCAGTTATTTTCCATACCCACCGAGACCTTTTACTTGCACTGTTGTTATTGGGAAAAATGCCGAACTGGTGGTTTTGAAATCAGCATCGTTGGCTTGAATGCGGCGCAGGCTATTTCCCCTGATTGTTACTCTGGCTATGTTTTTCTCTGTATTAACACAAGCATAGAAGCTATTTATACCTTCTGTATCGGTTACTTTTAGGGTTGTTTCTCCGATTGGTGTTGCAGTTCTTTGGTCGATAGGATTACCAAGAGCAGTCCGGCATTCAGTTCCTAGCAATGCCGTATCCGAGTTTTTAGTGTGGTCGATGTAGTTAACCAGTACCTGGGGCTTGGTTGCCCCGGATTGAGGCTTTGTCAGTTCCGTCGGAACAGTTACATTTACCGTGGGCTTAGTAAAGTCAAAGTCTGGATTAAAAGCTGGATCTCGTCGTTGAGTGTCTTTTGTTTCAGTATCACTGTAGTAAAGATCTGCAATACTTGCCGCGTTAGGGTTTCTGATTCCATCCGTAATTTCGTAGCGAGCAATGCGGGTAGGACAAGTTCCTCCTGAAGGCTGACACCAAATAGAATTAGGATCAGTTTCTTTAAACTGGTAGTAAGCAACTAATGAAAGTACATAGGTGTCGTCGCATTTACCAGGGTTAGTATCGCAGGTTTTTGGTTTTACCGTCTCAGCAACTTTTGGGTTATAAGGAATAGAATTTTTCCTCGGTTGCTGCTTCCAAAATACGAGGATTGGAGTTCCATTAGCAGGAGCAGGAAGTTGACTTCTGATAGCAGGGATGCCTGTAGGAGTAGTGGTGGGAGTGCTGGTAGTAGCGGGATTATTATCGTAAATATAAATAGCTTGACTCAAATCTTGGGAGATGAAATCAGCGGCGGCCTGAATATCTTGCTCGGTGTTTGATTTGACTTGTTCTCTCCTGTCGGTATTCAGCATATCCACTACAAAGGTGAGCATCGGCGTAATGATCAGAAATGCCATAATCGAGCCGACTAATAGCTCGACGAGAGTCATGCCTTTTTCTGTTTGAGCTGGCCCGGAGCGGTTTCGTTGGTGCTGACTTTTTAGAAGCAACCTGAGTAAAGTTTTCATTTTGACTGTTTCCTTTGTCAAATGGGGGGAGCGATTTTAATCTAATAACAAGGAATTTGCTAGTGACACTTTAGAGAACCATCTTTGAGGCGATCGCACAACGATCCATAGGAGGAGGCCTCTCCTGTAGTAGGGGGAATTTGTGATTGCATTACCACCAAAGGCGCTTGAGGATTGCCAAGAGCGGAATTAGCAACTGATTGCTGTGTAGTTGTCATCGGCTTTCCGGTAAACCCGTCGGCCCGGTAAACCCGCACAATCAGGTTGTAGCCTGTGTCTGTGGGAATAGTGGTTCCTGTATTTGGGGGACGAACACCCTGAATATAAAAGTCTTTGTTGCCAGTACAACCTCCCCCATCCGTGTCAACGCAGTACAAAATAGCAGGGTTTGTAGGAGCAGCAGGAATAGTAGCAGGATCTGCGACAGGGAAACCTGTATCTGTCGATTTGATCGCCCCCGCTCTCAGAGCGTCAACGTAAGCTCTCCCCGCCATCGCAGCCAGTTCGATCCGCCGCGCTTGGACGCGAATTGCTACTGAGTAGGCCATCACCGGGGCGATCGCAATCATCAGTACCGAAACCACAACCATCGCTACCAATGACTCCATAATCGTGTAGCCAGAATCTTGTGGCTTCGATTTTTGGGCGCAACTCCCAGATTTACTCTCGGCCCGCTGGCCGCTGAATTCTGTTTCTGTCTTTGCTCCCTCGAATAACAAGGGTTGCGAGTAGCTGTTGTCTTTTAGTAGTTTATTCATGATTAGGCACCTGCTTTAGATTTGCAGAATGAATCTGTTGGGCGCAAATTGCCAGTGACAGCTTTCGTTGTCCCCGCAGTGTCATCAAGGAAAGCACACAACAATGTTTGTACCCAGTCATCATCGCGAGGTACTTCCAGGAAATACTCGTCCGGGGTGCGTTTTGTGGGAGGAGTCGTGAACTTTCGTGTAAACAAGTCGGGTGGCTGAGATAGCAAGCCCAAGTCATAACCCCAATTCCGAGCAGGAGGGGTGAAAAAGGGAAGGCTACCGGCACCGGCATCAGTTCTGTATAAAGCTCTTAGAACACCGCTGCTCGGTGAGCTTGGCGGTGAGTCGAAAAGACTCCGCAACTTAGTAAGTGGATCTGTCTGCTGCGAAGCCGCCGGATCTAGAATCGGGATATAGGGCGCGGTGCTGTAGGCGCTCCGACCGAACTGAATAAAGGAACCCTGGATGTTTGTGGAAACTGCCCCGGAATCCCAGCTTTCCAAGAAGCGGGGCAAGTTTTGCAGACCGCCGTTAAAGTCACCGACATTACCGAGCGATCGCGAAGGAGTATCGTTCGAGCCTACGACCATATTAAATGTTGTGTTTACAGCCCTCGTTATCCACCCGGTCGCCCTCACAACACCAGCACCTGCTGGCAAGGTGGTCGATGAACTAGCCGCCGTCACAGTTTGGATCTGCAAAATCGGCATGAGTAGTGGCTGCCACTTTGGTTCTGTGGCTAATTGTGGCAGATCTGCACCGCTCCCGTCCTTCGGCTCCTGGTTAAACACATAGGGAAAGTTGTCTGAACCGTAAGTCACGGTAGTACCGCCAGACGCAGCAGTCGTCGCAAACCACAGAGAATTAGCTGTGTTTTGATATGTACTGTCAGACACCGTAGCCGATGTTCCTGTGCCAATAATCCCTAATGGTACAGGAGCAGATGTCGAAGTCAGCTTCTGGCTAGCATCTCTCTTAAAAGCAACACGGCGGGGGAAGCGTTGCAATTCTGGTGCTGGCGGGGTAGCTGTGGTTCCGGCTCCGGGTATAAAGTCTGCACCGGTAATGGTAGTAGCGGCCCTCTTAGGAGTCCCCAGCAGCGGATTTACATACCAGTCGCTATCCGTACAGGCAGAAACGGGGATTTTGTTACAAACCTCCATTAAATACTCTGGGAATTCCCCGCGTCGCTGCACGGGGGTGACAAAGTTGTTGAAGTAAGAACTTGTAATGGGGGGAGATGTGGTGACATAGTTAGCGTCTGTCAATTTAGTAGGGCCAGGATTTGTGGTACCTAGTAAATTGCCGTCGTCTGCAAACGCCCCGCTGGAAAGTCCGTTTGTCACAAAGTTGTTGTTGAAAAATCCTTGCTGTTTGCGAAGCATTACAGCAGCAGCACCGGCATTATTTCTCAGGTCAAAATCTCCCTCGTTGCGGAAGCCAAAACGGTAATTTTTTGAAAGCAAGGTGACAGCATCTGCCAGTATGTTTGCGGGACGCCAGGTGTCGCCTGTTGTACATTTACCACCTAATCTGGGGTCGTTTGGGCGACAGGCAAAGTTCTTATTGAGGTTTGCGGCTGTGCGATCATAAAAGGCACTCCAATCACCCACTGCCTGAGTAAACTCTTCGCCGGAGTGAGGGTTAAATTCGTCTTTGATGTAAACGGGCAAATTAGATGCCAAAGTCAGCCCCTTTTCCATGACTACATCCGCCACAGTAGCGGAGGAACCAGGAAATCTGCCTAGTTCCTTACCATTCACAAGTAGAATTCCGTTGGGCTTGCGAGTAGGGTCTAGCCGGGAATCTGTGGGGCTGACTGTTGCGCTGCTACTTTCATCTATGCCACCTGCGGCAAGACCAGGGCGAGCACTGCGATCGGGCAGGGCATCATCTCGGCTGGCATATATAATCCCGCTGTTTGGCAGTAAATACTCGTCCGTTCCAAATTTAGTCCTTCGCAGTACATTGAGGTCTATCTGAGTGGCACGAATTTCTAGGGGTTGCCGTTCTTCTAAGGGCTGATTGTAATCCCCTGTTAGATTTGCTGGTTTTGCTGTTCCAATAGTTGTTAGAGGACTGCTCAGCGTAAAGGCTTCGTTAACGTTGGTAGCCGGGTCATCACGATCGATCGCCTTGATTTCTCTGGCATTCAAAAATGCTACTTCTTGGATAGCCCCGTGAGGAATCAGTGCCGGATTGGGTGTGAGTTCGCCCTTAAGTATCTGTAGCGCGCAATTCGTTGAGTCGATCGCAGCTTTTTCTGCCAAATTGCGATCGGTGTCTGCTTTCTGAAGAGCATCTCTCAACGGCTTATTAGCAAACCGACCGTCGGGGAAGACCAAGTTTGCCTGGGCCACCAAAATTGGATCTCCACCACTAAGCAAGCCTGTTGTAGCAGAAAGCGTTGAAGCACCCGGTCGCGCTTTCGGGGGGCCGTAGGTGATACCGTTGTTGGAGCCGATAAAGGCTTGCCGTGTTCCCAGTCCTGGTGAAGGCGTTAGCTGGCCGCTGACATCGGGTAGGCTTCCCGTCGAGATGTTTCTCGCTGTGGAAGCGTTGCTAGGGTCGTAATAGCTGCTGACGCAGGCCAGCGGTTTGTCATTCAACTCTCCCTTGGCCGGGGGATTATCTTTATAGTGATAAACTACCGTTGCCCGCATCCGTAAATCGCCCTTGGCATATTTCTTAGCGGTGGTAGCCTGCTCAACAATACCTGGAAGTAGAGTAGTAGAGGCGACTGCTGATGGGAGACTTGCGCTGATATCGGTAGAACTAGACGAAGCTGGGAAGGGAGTCCAGTGATTGTTCGGATCAGGATCAGCGGTAATATTATCATATACTTGTGACCCCGGCCCCAGCGGTGACATCGGCATGGAGTCCGGCCAGACGACACGGTACTGCTCAATGGCGGGCGTTGCTGGGTCGTCGTAAGTATTTGCGGCAGCAAAAGGGGTAGCGATCGATACGGGGCCGCTTTTTGTACCGAATGTACCGTTAACAAGAGCTTGCCAGCTAGGGGGCGGCAGGAATGAATTAGTGCGATCGTAAACCCCTGCACCAGTAATGACGCGCAAACCGCCAATGCCATCCAGGGGATTTTTCGGGTTTCTCGCCGCTTCTTGTTCCCAATAACCGTTGCGATCGGTCGCTCCTACATCAGCGATCTTTGTCACCTGGGACGATCGAGTGCGCGGAAAATTAGGATCTGGGGGGTCGATCGAATTCCACTTATCATTCGCTTCTGGTATTTCTTCCGGCTTACTGGTAAATTCGGATTTGGTGGCGTCCCATCTCTTGGCTGGTAGGTTGTTGCCTACCACAACGCGATCGCCCAGAAATTGCTCTTCTTCAGGTTCTTTTGAGGGGTCTGTTGCTTCTAGCTGACTAGGCGTTAGGTTGATTGGGGTTTTTGAGTCGAGAAAAGTCCATTTTTCTACAGGTCTTAGGGTCTCTTTGCTTTCTAGAATGGGTGGGGTTCCGGCTGGTGTTGACCACGGAAGACCGTAGCCCGCCGTTGCGTCTCCTCCAAGTGGCACTTCCGCATAGGGAACCTTGCGGAGCATCTGCTTAAAATATTCTGTCAGCGCTTGTTTGCGATCTTGGCTTTGCAGTCGCTGCCGCACTGACAACGGATCGTTAGCCTCCGGGTTGGGACTGGCGGGGTCTCCCAACTGCGCTTCTACTAGCAAAGATAGGCGCTTTGTATAGGCTTCGTCGTTGTAAAGAACATTCAATCTAGAATCGTTAGTTGATTCCGCTGTACCCGCCTTAATTTCTAATTTTTTACTCAGCATGAATGCGTTTTTTCCGCTCGTAGGGAGGCTACCTTTTTTGAAAAGGTGCACGTCCACTGCATTCTTAACCTCGTTGTTACCAGACCAACCATTTACTACATTACCAGCCACAACAATTTTGCTACCTTCTTGTTCGTAGAAACAAGAATCTGGGCTGCTGACCTGATACAGTTTTATGCTGTTAGGATTATTAAACCCTGTCACTAGCAAATTACTGTTTGTGAATATCCGCCCGTTTAGATTCAACGGAGGTCCCGGCGATATGTCTAGATCGTTTTCATAAACAACCGCGTTGTTGGGGATCGGAATAAGAGCTTGGTCTTGCTGATATTCCAGGGCTGAAATGCTAGAAGTTCCTGTGAATGCTTGATACGGTTTACTAGGATTGGCAGCAACATCTGCTGCTGTCATCGGTACGTTAACTGTATAAACGAAAAAACTTTTTTTAAGTTTGCCATCTATCCTGTACCAGCCTGAGTCCCCCGCTAAAGTAGCGACAGTACCTCCACCCTGTTCGCAACCAGCCTTAAGTTTCCTCTGCGGTGGCTTTCTTGCTTCCAACGGCTCTCTTTTTCTTAAGAAGTCGCCCAAAGTAGGGCTTTTGGGCGTATCGTCTCTTGGGGGGGTGCGGAAGAATATGCCGTAGAGGGTAAAATTGTCAAATTTGCCATCGCCATTTGTATCGACGGGATATCTCCACGCAGTATTTATAGATTCATTGGTTTCGAGATTAAAGCCAGTATCGTTAACCTTAAGATCGGGACTTATGCCACCGCTACCGTCTAGGTCATACTTAAGTTTCAGGCGATCCTCGTCCCCAAAGGTATAACTATCGGGAACTGCACTTCCACTTGTGGATTTGGGGTTGGCGATCGGAAAGTACAATTCTGCATCAGAAGGAGTACCCCGATCCTGGGTTTGCTCTAGCAGGAACTGAATTTTCGCTTTCGCCCGATCGATCGCGGGAGTCGCGGCCGCCAGCACCTGCTGGTTCACGCGCACGTTACGAGCCATATTAGCCCGATCGAACGATCGCAGAGTAATCGCAATAGTCAGCAAAATCACCACCAGCAACACCATCGTCACCGTCGGGAGCACAAACCCCGCCACTGGCAAATTTGCCCGTCGGCCCATTGCTATGAGCGATCGTAGCATTGCTCTCATTAGCCGCTTTGCGCGCGATCGAGTCACACCAGCAATCCGCCGCAGCAGCGATACGATAACTTTGGATAATTTGCTTTTAAACATTGATGCCTTCCTGAATAGTTTCAGAGATGGTATTGCAGGTAGTTACTGCTTGACAGTACGATCCCAGTTTTATAATTCCCATTTTAGCCAACTTTCATATCACCCTGTTGCACAAATTCACAAAATTTGTTATTTGGCTCAAAAAATAAAATATACCAACCCACAACCCGCGATTTGCCGTTGGGTGGGGCGGGTTACTGAGCGGTAACAGAGCGTAGTCGAAGTGTCGAAGTATACGAGATTATTGGTCAAAGGCCGAGATTGTTGGTAAAATCCGCCCCTACAAGCCCTGGTGGGGGCGATATATTTTATCCCGAAAGATTTGCCCCGCAAGGATTTGGGCTTAGGTAACTCCACTCTATCCTAGCTCATTGATCTTGACCCAAATCTAGATTAAGTTCGATCGGACCTAAAATGGGCGATCGCGATCGATTATTTTGGGGTAGAGAAACGGCCAATGCCTAGTCCAGAGTTGCCTTGTTGTCGTGCATGGCAAATCCGGTGGCATCGGAATTGATCTTACCCACAGCGGAGGCGGGTTGATGTAGATTGTTGGTGGGAGTTGGGGATTGTTGGTAAAACCCGCCCCTACAGATTTAAAATAAAATTAACCTAATTAATCACCCTATGACCGATGGAAACTTTAACCCTAAACGTACCAACCGCCGTAGGAATAACAGACGAGCAATTTTATCAACTGTCTGTTGCTAATGAAGAATGGCGATTTGAACTAACTGCTGAAGGAGAACTGATCATTATGTCCCCAACTGGCGGCGAAAGCGGCATCCGAAATTCCGATTTGACTACAGACCTAAATTTGTGGAATCGTCAAACTAAATTAGGAAAAGTTTTTGATTCTTCCACAGTCTTTCGATTGCCAAATGGCGGCAAACGCTCTCCCGATGCTTCTTGGGTACTTCGAGAACGCTGGGAAGCTTTATCTATTGAAGAAAAGCGCAAGTTTCCTCCCCTATGTCCTGATTTTGTCATCGAATTGCGATCGCAAACTGATTCCCTCGAAAAATTGCGCTTAAAAATGCTCGATTACCGGGCTAATGGCTGTCGTTTGGGATGGTTGATTGACCCTCAGACTCCCTTAGTAGAAATCTATCGACTTGCTCAGGATGTAGAAACGATTAATTTCTCTTTTGACCAACCGCCAACACTTTCTGGCGAAGATGTACTCCCCGGATTTCTGCTCGATCTTACACTCATTCTCAATCCTTGAATATAGCAGCAACTCTGGACTAGGCAATGCCCTGTCCAGACTGTGGGTAATATCAATTCCGATGCCACCGGATTAGATATGAAATGCAATTGGTTCGGGGCGATCGAATTTCCGGTTTTGCGTCCAAGTGCGATCGAGGTTAAAATGGCGATCGATTTTCATTAGCTACAACCCATGAAACAAACCCCAAAAACCCCCGACTTCATCATCATCGGCGTCCAAAAAGGCGGCACAACATCCCTGTACAACTATCTGATCCAACATCCCCAAATCGCCCCCGCCGCCCAAAAAGAAGTACATTATTTTGACTTACAATTCGACAAAGGCCCAGACTGGTACTGTTCCCAATTTCCCCAGCCCAAAAGCGGCGAAAAAATACTAACTGGAGAAGCCAGCCCCTACTACAT
>DMYK01000032.1:2422-5732 GCA_003483675.1 Microcoleaceae cyanobacterium UBA11344 | reverse complement strand
GAAGGGTGGGAAGGGGGCGATCGAATTTTGGGTATGTGGGCGAATCAGGATCATGCTGATATCTTTCAGGGGTTACTGCAAAAGCGCGATCGCGTCTATCTCGTCCCCATTCCTGATAGTAATTATGCTCCACCGGAAGACTTAGCCCTATTAGCAAAGGAGATATGTCCTGAATTATCTCATTGTCAAGCTTATCCCGATTTGATTAGTGGATTAGATGCCGCGATCGGGTGTCAAAACTCTCTAACAATCCTTGGCGGCTCCCTTTATCTGTTAGGTTATTTTCGACAAATTTAATGTTAATAATAGGAGTGCGATCGTCTCCCTCGCGAATAGCTTCGGCGCAAGCGCGAAATGCACTCCGAAAACTCTCACAACCTATTTAGAAATGAAACTTTAATAAAGTAGTGCAGGCTTCTAGCCTGCTTTCGGGCCCCGAAACTACCAACCAAATAGTCAAGTTATTTAATTTCCATTCGTGAGATTATATAGCAATCGCCAAGGCGGTTAGGATGCCTCAACCTTCCGATTTTTCTGCGTTAGCAGTAGTCTTGAAGACTTCGGAAGTTTTAAACAAAATGTCCTAACCGCCTTGGTTACTATAGCAACTTTGAAACCCTACAAAAAATTAATTTTTGGCAATACCATGTATTTAAGGAATGAAAATTTAATCAAGTAGTGCAGGCTTCTAGCCTGCTTTCAATCCCCTCTGCGAAACTACCAGCAAAATACTCAAGTTATTTAATTTCCATTCCTAATTCCTCATGGCAGATGAGAGTAATTGTCGGGTTTTTACGATTGGATATGCAAAGTTAAGCGAACTGTACCAGTAGCAGACGGCGCAGGTTTCCAAGTAACAAGCGATCGCTTAATCACTTCTACCACCGCATTTTCTGTTAGAGTCGATACTTCTTCATCTAACATAATACGCCCAACCCGCCCTTTATTTACCGTAAATTCAAAGACGATTTCACCGCAAAATCCAGAGGGCAATTTTAGGTTTTGCAAATATTGGGTAATAGCAGCAATTCCGGCTTGATCTAATCCAGTAACACTGATAACTTCTAGTTGATGATTGCTGACTACTGATGCACTTGTTCCTACTTTTTCCTCCTCTTCAGCAGCCATACTATCCGACTGCAAACCAAATTCCTCAGAGTCAGAGTCATCAACAGTCTGATTTTGCCCGAAAATCCGACCAACAGCATCTTTAGCTTTGGCAAAAATACTCTTTGCTGGCGCTATTTGTGGGGAGTAACAACGCATCATAGGAAGATCCTCATAGTCAGTAGAAGCATCCTCACATTCAGGCTCATAGTAAAAAATTGCCATTGTTAACGATGCTGATGCTGTTGGCGCAGATAAGAAATTATCGCAGCATCGCATACTGCCAATACTTCCCCGAAGGTTAACACCTTCGGGCATTTCTACAGGAACTTCCATAGAAATCATGTCACTATCGGGATTTACCCGCACATCATCACTAACAGCAACAAAAGCTGTATATTGGGACAATAACTGATAAGTTAAAGCCGTTTCTGTCACTGCGTCAACACCCGATTTAGTTTCCACCGCCAGCATTTGATTCATTATGTCTTTAATGCGCGATCGCCCCCACAATTGGGCCACAGCCGGATTACCTTTTTCCTCAAAAATGAGGTTAAAAGTCTTTTGATACTGTTTTCCACCCGCAGCAATACCGCGAATGTGCAAATTTCCAGGGATACGATCGCTTTTCCGTCCGAACAAAACTAAAGGCTGTTCAGCAAACAAATCGGGAGAAATTTCAGGATAAATTAGCGGATATTCGCCCTCCCCTTCCCAGGTAATTTCAATGTTAGTCAGCACCGGATTATTGATTTGCCGGAAGAACTTTTCGGCTACTTCTTCCGTGGATTCATCCTGACGGACAAATTGACAAGTTCCGCGTCCAATTTCGGCTATGCGATTGAGTAAATAGCGATTTACCGAACTACCAACACCGAAACTATAAAGACGATTTCCTGGTTTTAATTGTTGTTGTACCGCGGCTAAAATTTCATTGTCATTGCCAATGTAACCATCAGTTAATAACACAATACTTTGCAATCTTCCATCAGGTGCAGGAGGAAACTTCATCACCGCGTTAATGCCATTCATTAATTCCGTACCGCCATCAGCTTGTAACTGATTAACATAGTTAATTGCTAAAGTGCGATTTTGGTGCGTATTGGGTAAAACTTTTGAGGAAAGATAGGTGGCAGTATTGGCAAAGTCGATAATCGTGAACGCATCATGGGGATTTAACCCATTAATGAAACGGCGCACCAATTCCTGACATTTCAGGAGAGGATCGCCCCATTGCGATCCCGATGTATCCATCAAAAATATGACAGATTTGGGGACAATTTCATCAATTTTATACTCCAAAGCTGGAATCAAATAAATTGCGAAATGTCCGCCACGATGATCCGATTCATGTAATACAGTGGATTGAGTCTTATCACCCGAAACTTGATAGCGCACAATCAAATCTTTATTAGGAATCGTATCTTCGCCTCCCAATTTTACCCGCGTAATTTGCCCTTCTTCTTCGATGCGTAATTGATGGGAAGTTGAGCGCAAATTCGCAATTGTTAAACCAGCATCAATTTCTATTGTCACCCCAATATCATGTCCCGATCTCATTTCTGGGGGCATGACTGGGGGAGTAATTCGGGAAGCATCAGCAACTTGATCCGTGTCGCCACTAGCATCAATTTGAGTACCCGGAATATAGCGCGGACCCACAACCATTGGAAAGACAAATTCGTAGTTGCCTCCTTCAAATTTCAGGCTATCTGTGTAGCGAATGGTGACATCAATTTGTTCTCCGGGTTTGATATTTGCGAGAGATTGAGTAAAAATGTTATCTCTTTGCTGCTCTAATAATCCCGCAGTGCGCCCTTCCCGTTTCGCTTGCTGATAAATTTGTTGTGCTTCTTCTCGTTTTTTAATGTTGCCTTTGATCACGCGATCGCCGATTTTAATTTCCATGTCATCTACTGCCGCGACATCCGGCAAGGGGAAGACATAAATGGCTTCTAGTGGTTTTGTGAAAGGATTTTCAAAGCTTTGTGTTACCTCCACCCGCGATAAATTTCCGGCAATTTTTGCCAAAACTTCTGTATGTTTGAGCGGAAAAACTAGCTTTTCGCCTGATGAGGATTCGACGTACAAACCACCTAGCTGCTTGTGAGGATTTAAACCTGTAGCTGTCGGCATAAATTTTCACCTCAATAATTGGGAAAATTTCAAGTTATAGTAGGTGCCAAGAGGGTTAGGACAATTT
>DMYK01000032.1:1455-2386 GCA_003483675.1 Microcoleaceae cyanobacterium UBA11344 | reverse complement strand
TCTCATCTGTCCTAACATTCTTGTCTATTGTAATAATATAACTCTTCCCTTTCCTAGTGTCAAGACACGATCGCGTATTGGGGAGAAATTGTTACAGAAATTTACACAGGACTTACGCACGCTTGGCTCGAAACCCGGTTTCTTCCTAGATATTTCACCAACCTGCATATTTGTGGTAGAAACCGGGTTTAGGAGCGTAGTGGTAAAGAAAAACCCACTGATTAAGAGATAAAGAAAGTTAAATTACTATCTCTAAATCCGAAAAAGTCTTCGGGGAACGAAAGCCCGAATCGCATCAGCAATCACTTGAGGAGATTCTTGGGGTAAATTTTCCCCTCCCATGACAGATTGCAATTTTATCATCGGATTTAATGCGGCATAAGTTTCACCTAAAGAATGCGCGATCGCGTCTTCATCATTAGGCTGTAAAATCAAAGTCGGAACATTTAAAGAAGATACGCGATCGTCTAATAATTCCGCTTTAATTTCTGCGTTTTTTCGTTAAAATAAAAGTTTGCGGGCGGCTTTTGAACATAATAGAGTATGGCGAAATGCGAACTTTTTCTGCCATTATTGCTGCTTATTAAATATTTCTACCCAGGGAAATAAAAATTTTAATAACCCAAAATAAAGAGGGGGTTGACTGACTAATAACTTGGCTAAATTCCAGGAATTTTTATGTTGAGAAACTGTGACACCTGCCGGGGATAATAAGTTCAAAACCCGGACAGGATCGCGATATTTAAGAGCGTAACTTGTCGCCACCCATCCTCCCAAAGAATGAGCGATTAAATAAAATTGTTTAACTTTCAAAGTCTCTCAATATTCCGCCAGAGATGCCACTTCTAAATCTCTAGAATAATGAACTCGAATTAGAATCCCCACATCCCAATTTGATGTAAACGGGGCCTAATTCGACGAGGATGTTGCG
>DMYK01000032.1:792-1241 GCA_003483675.1 Microcoleaceae cyanobacterium UBA11344 | reverse complement strand
ATTTTGGGTAGCAGAATTGCTGTTGAGCATTTCCTCGTCTCGGAAGCATGGCTAGAGACTGGGGAGTGTCAAAATGGATGGAAGAAGTCCTCACAAATAACGGACGAATGAATTAATTATTTTTCCGAAGACACATGATCTAATAATTTTTGAAACAAAAGTTCTTTTCCCCAGTCAAATTCTGAGGTTTTAGGCTTTGGTAATGGCTGTGATATATCAGAACACCGTAAAGTTATTTTGTGACACAAACCTTCTTCAATCTCAATCAGCATAGCTCTACGACCTAACATTTTTGCCGCTTGTCCAACAACACCTGAACCAGCAAAGCAATCCAGCACCATATCACCAGAATAAGAACTGGCTTCAATAATATGAGTCATCATATCTAATGGCTTTTCTGCTGGGTGTTTACCCCGGTAAGGTCTAACTGTTGGGAAATCCCAAACATC
>DMYK01000032.1:0-757 GCA_003483675.1 Microcoleaceae cyanobacterium UBA11344 | reverse complement strand
TGGGACTTGAGGGCTAAATTTAGATAACACTGATTTCAGTTTTTGATATTGTTCGGGACTAGGGATATTTCTGCCTGTCTCCCAATTCGATACTGCACCACCGTGATTAACGCTCCCATACTCACCAATAGCTTCTGTTAGCTTAATAGTTGAGATTCCTGTAGCTTCGCGGGTTCTTCTGAGCAGGCTACCAAAAGCGGATTGTTTGATATTTTCTGCTGAGGCTGATTCAGCAAAAATAATCCGTTCTGAATGAAGATACCAACTCCTTAAACTTTCTTTTTTTGCCTTTTGCTTCCATCCATCATAGCCTGGTTCATTGGGTTTTGTCCAAGTAATTGAAGCTAGTATATTAAATCTTTCACTTAACATTACTTCTATTTGGGCTGCCATTTTATTAGAGGCAAAACAGTAGAGAGAGCCATTGGGAGCTAATACCCGCTGCCATTGCTGGGCTATAGTGTCTAACCAGTGAAGGTAATCTCGATCGTTTTTAAATCTTTTGTCACCAGTAATGTTATCTTTTTTAGTAGAATGATAGGGGGGGTCTGTCAGAATTAGATTGACACAATTATTAGGCAGTGAGTTCAATACATCTAAGCAGTCACCTTGGTAGAGAGTGACAGCAGGGGATTGAAAGTAGATGTTCATTGGCTTATTCTCTCTATAGCGCTCTGTACTGAACCGATCGATTCCATAATTTAAGTTATTATACATCGGGAACCAAACCTCAGTCTAGTTTCTCAGAAAATTAAAT
>DMYK01000404.1 GCA_003483675.1 Microcoleaceae cyanobacterium UBA11344 | reverse complement strand
AATTCATCGAAAAGCGCTGCTTCTACAGCAGGGGGTAATTCGTTGGGGGAATTTTTGCCCGTGCTTTGAGCCAAATTTCCCGGTTCGGAATTTAAACTGTTGAGTCCAAATCTGGAATAGCTGATTTTTTCAAGTACCAGCGCGCCGGGAAATTGGTTTACGGTTAGCAATTCTTGGCTTTCCTGGGCGAGGGAATGTTTGAGGACGCCCGCGTTGGCTGCTGCGGTGTCTATTAGCGTCGGATACATTTCCAATACCAGAATTCCTGTCAGTACCAAAGCCAAGATTAAAGGATTTGGCTGCTTTTGGGTTCGCTTTTGACTGTTTTGAGAGTTATTTTCGGAAATTCGTTTCATAATCAGCCCTCCATCTCACTTCACAATGCGCGATCGCCTGCTAAACTACTGATACTTATTTAGACACTGCTAATGTTAGTTTTGGTTCCTTTGTCAAGAACTGACATTACGGGTGCAGCGATGTAAGCATTGTCTGATTCCCTGTCTGGATTAGTGTTTCAGGAAACAAGTTAGTCCTGGACGCACTGGGGGTCAAAAACCCGGTTTCTACGTCAATATCTGTCGCAGAGATGCACGAATTTTCTCAGAAACCAGGTTGTTTGCGTAAGTCCTACAAGTATATTTATCGCTCCGAAACCTCTTATTTTGCGTAAAAACCGACTTGCTGAGAAAGCATCCAAAAAAATCAGTAGCTTTCGCTACTTTTTTATTAAAATATTTATGAAGTGTGTCAAATATGAAAAGAAAATCCTTGGGAATCCATGTAATGAATCGGCTGAACTATCCCCAGAAATTTACCCTGATTGGCTTTCTGTTTGCCATGCCGTTAACATTGGTTATATACCTGCTGATTTCCGAGATTAACAGCCAGGTGAATTTTGCCCAAAAGGAAATTTACGGCAATCAATACCTGCGCCCCCTGCGACAGTTGAGACAACACATACCGAAACTTCAACTGTTAGACGATCGGTCTTTAAACACAAATTTAAGCCAGCCAGAGATGAGGGCAGAGTTAGAAGCTAAGATCGACTCAAAATTTCAAAACGTCGCAAATACTGATAACAGCCTCGGAAACATATTAAATGCTCCTGAATATTTTAATAAAATTTCTCAAAATTTGGGCAACACGAGTTGAGAAACTTACGTTTTATATCTAGGTTGAGGAGCAGATATTAATAAATTGAGCGCTCATGTTGGGGATACTTATAATCTAATATTAGACTCAGATTTGGATACCTATTATTTGATGGATGCTACTTTACTGAAGCTCCCAGAAATCCCAAGAATTTTGTCAGACATCAGGCTCCTTTCTGAAAAGATTAAGCTGCGTTCCAATGCTACACATGACAGAACACAATTTATTGCTCTCTCAGTCAAAGAGAACTTAATGATGCTTTAGCTAATATGGATGTTGCATTTAAAAATAATCAAGGGAACCTGCGGGGCAAATTAAGCGAGGATTTAAAAAGCTTTAACTTTTTTGCGAATCAGCTAGCTAGGACACTAGATAAACTAAACTATCCATCTGTATTAATTGAACCTTATGCCTATATTGATGCTAGGGAGCAACTTCTGGATTCGAGTTTTGAATTATGGGACAAAAGTATCAATTAATTAGACTGGTTACTTCAAAAACGCATTAATAATCTTCTTGAGAAAAAACGCATAATTTCTATTGTCTTGTTAATAAGTTTAGCAGTGACTTATGTATTTGTATCTTTTTACCAGGCTGTTATGGAAACTGTATTGGTACTTGATGAAGCTTCAAAAAAAATGGCAAGTGGGAATCTCAACCATAAAATTACCTTAATGTGCGGATGAGCGCCGAATTAGATGTTACTCGTAAAATTCAGCAAATGCTGTTGCCGAAAGACCGAGAACTTCAGGAAGTGATCGGCTTAGATATTGCAGGATTTATGGAAGCTGCTGATGAAGTGGGAGGCGATTATTACGATGTACTCCAGCAAGATGGTAGAGTGAAAATTGGCATCGGCGATGTCACGGGACACGGATGAGAAAGTGGCGTTTTAATGATTATGCTTCAAACGGCGGTGCGGACTTTGCTTGCTTACAATGAACCTGATCCAGTGAGATTTTTAAGCGCTATAAACCGGGCAATTTACGATAATTTGCAACGCATGAAATCTGACAAGAATGCTAGTCTTGCTTTGTTGGACTATCAGGAAGGAATGCTGAAGTTGAGCGGCCAGCACGAAGAAATGATTGTAGTGCGGTATAACGGTTCTGTAGAGCGGTTTGATACGATCGATTTGGGTTTCCCGATCGGGCTGGATGCAGATATTGCTGAATTTGTTGCTGAAACGGTGTAGTTATATACAGGAGATGTGGTAGTGCTGTACACTGACGGGATTACGGAAGCTGAAAATATAGATCAAGTGCTTTACGGTTTAGAGCGGTTAATTGAGGTAATACAAATCAATTGGCAGCGCACAGCATCAGAAATCAGGTACGCTGTAATTGACGACGTGCGATCGCACATGGGCGCACAAAAGGTTTTTGATGATATCACATTGCTGCTACTCAAACAAAAATAGCTAATGGGGCATGGGGCATGGGGCATGGGGCATTAGAACCAACAAATAACGAATAACAACTAACAACTAACACCGAAAAACTAACCATAACATGATTGAGATATTTGGAGATTTCATCGAGCGAAAAAATAGCCAGGAATACTTGATCGTTGGATTTTCCCCTAGTTCTATTCCCCTCAAGCAGCGGTGGCGGAATAACGGTTTGTCGGCTGATTTCCTCGCGGACTACTTGACGACTTTTTTTCCGGGGAATCAAGACGACACCTCGTCACTGACAAGACAAGCCGAGATTAAAAGTGCGGTTAGCTATATTGCTAATGAGTTATTGGAGAATGCGATGAAGTTTAACGATGAAAATTCGCAGTACCCGATCGATATTAAACTGCAATTGCATAAGGACGGACTGATCTTCTCGGTTGCTAACAGCATTTCCCCGCCTTCTGTGGACAAGTTTCAGAGGTACATTCAGAAGTTGCTGGTTTCTGACCCCAGCGAGATGTACATTGAGAAGTTGGAAAAAAATGCTGCTGACGAAAGCTCAACCGATTCAGGGTTAGGCTTGCTGACTATGCTCAACGACTATAGCGCTAAGATGGGCTGGAAGTTCGAGACTGTGCAAAAAGACCCGGAAGTCATTGCGGTGACAACAATGGTGCAACTAACAGTATAAGCTGAGCAGGCGATCGATCATATTTAAGGAACTTTTTACCCGAATGCAAATTAAGATAGAAGATTACCCGATCTGTTACGATCGAACAACCGCAACGGTGAGTTTTGCAGGCTCCCTTCGACTAACCGGGTCTACGGAGTACGTGCCGATAGCGCACTTGCGAGGCTCGGTAGTCTATAGGTCGCCTCGGAAAATTATTTTAAATTTGCAGCAGTGAGAATTTTTGAACAGTTCGGGGATTAGTATGCTATTGAAGTTGAGCATCGGGGTGAGTAAACAAGGGCGGGTGCTGATGGCGCAGGCTCTCAACCCATAGCTTGGCCAGGTAAATCTTTGAAGAATTTGCAGCGACTGATGCCTGCTTGAGAGTTGGAGTTAGTATAAAAGCTGCGATCGCTTTTAGGATGAGGAATGTTACGCAATTTTCTGTTGGTAGAGGCGCAAGTTCTGGGGTCATGTTGGAAGAACAACCATCGAGGGAACAGCTACTTTTGGAGATAGAAAGATTGCGCCAGCAAGTGGAAGACTTGAAGGAGGAAAAAGCGGATCTGGAAATTTTGCTGGAAACTACTGCTGAACACTCCGATACGCTGACAAGCGAGTTACGCTATCGGGCATTGGAGGCGGTGCGGGAAGGCGAAATCAAGCTGGTTCAGTTTCTCGAAGCTATTCCCCTCGGGGTGGCTGTGATCGATGCTCTCGGCCAACCTTACTACGTCAATCACGCTGGACAGTTGTTACTGGGCCAAGGGGTTGTGCCGTTAAATGCCGTTGAGAATTTGTCAGAAGTTTATCAACTTTATGTGGCGGGAACTGATACTATTTATCCTAGCGAGAATTTGCCGATCGTCCGAGCTTTGAAGGGCGAAACTTCGACGGCTGAGGATATAGAAATTCACCAACTAGATCAGAAAGTCCCGATAGAGGGTTGGGGAACGCCAATTTTTGACGAAGAGGGCAAAGTTGCTTTTGCGATCGCGGTTTTTCAGGATATCACGAAACGCAAACAAGCAGAAACCGACCGCCATAACTTTATTAATGAACTCCATGAACTGAATCAAAAATTGGAAAAGTCCCTGGTGGCAGAAGAAGACTTGACTGATGCCTACGGGCGATTTGTTCCCCATCAATTTCTCAACTTGCTGGGATATGAAAGTATTACTGATGTCAATTTAGGCGACCAGGTGCAGCAGGAAATGTCGGTGCTGTTTGCCGATATCCGTGACTTCACGACTCTCTCAGAAACTATGACACCGCAAGAAAATTTTAATTTTATCAATGCTTACCTTTCGCGGATGGAGCCTGCGATTACTAGCCATCACGGGTTTATTGACAAATACATTGGCGATGCAATTATGGCTCTGTTTAGCGACTGTGCAGATGATGCAGTAAAAGCTGGTATTGCGATGCTGCATATCCTGAATAAATACAACCAACGCCGTGAAACTGTCGGCTACGTCCCCATTCAAATTGGCATTGGCATTAATACAGGTTCTTTGATGCTGGGGACTGTTGGTGGCAAAAGCCGCATGGATAGCACTGTGATTAGCGATGCTGTTAATTTGGCATCTCGGATTGAAGGATTGACGAAAAATTATGGCGTACCGCTGTTAATTTCTCACGCTACTTTTGAGAGGTTGCGAAATCCTGCTGATTATGCTATTCGCATCGTGGATAAGGTACAGGTAAAAGGGAAATCTCAATTTGTAACAGTCTATGAAGTATTTGATGCTGACCCGAAAGAAGTTCGAGCGGCCAAGCTAGAAAATTTGCACATATATAATGAAGCTATGTTATTGTGCGATCGCAAGGAGTTTCGAGAAGCGGGAAAATTGTTTGAACAGTGTTTGCGGACAAATCCGAACGATCGGGTGGCTCGCATTTACAAGAAACGCTGTCAGGATTGGCGATTGCTACTCAAAGGAATTTAATATTTGGGGAATGGGGAATTGGG
>DMYK01000306.1 GCA_003483675.1 Microcoleaceae cyanobacterium UBA11344 | reverse complement strand
AGTAGTTAAATACATCCGCGATATTTTAGGCAATCAGATAGTGCGGATTATTTTGCGTACTGGACAGCCGGGACAAGTACCAGAAGATGTAGTAATTGTCAGCTACGATATCAATGATTATAAAACCAAAACCGAACTGACTAATAAAAAATTATTTACCACAGTAGTAACAGCACTGAGATCATTTAGAACCCTCAATCAAATCGAATCCAGCAAAAGCGAACTCGAAAAAATTGCAGCCGCGTCAGCCCGTTTTGTCCCCCGTGAATTTTTGAAATTTCTCAAAAGAGAAAGCATCGTTGATGCCAGATTGGGAGACTCTGTACAGGCAGAAATGACGATTATGTTTGCCGACATTCGCTCATTTACAAGTCTGTCAGAAAGTATGTCTCCCAGAGATAATTTTGATTTTATTAACTCTTACTTGAGTCGAGTTGGGCCTGTGATTCGCCAGTACAAAGGCTTTATAGACAAATATATTGGCGACGGCATTATGGCTTTGTTTCCCAACTGCGCCGAAGATGCCGTGCAAGCAGCAATTGAGATGCAGCAGCAAGTGAAAATTTATAATAAACACAGGCAAAATAGCGGCTATCAACCTATTTCGATCGGCATTGGCTTGCATACTGGAACTTTAATGTTAGGTACGATTGGCGAAGCGGAACGAATGGAAAGTACGGTGATTTCCGATGCAGTTAATTTAGCCTCCCGCGTGGAAGGATTGACAAAGCTTTACGGAGTTGGTATTGTAGCTAGTGTCCAAACTCTTTGCCGGATCGACGACCCCCAACAGTACAAGTGCCGATTTCTCGATCGCGTTCAAGTCAAAGGAAAACAAACGCCTGTTGCTGTATTTGAAATTTACGACGGCGACTCGGATATCATGATCGAACTAAAAACACAAACCCAGACTTATTTTGAACAGGGGATTTTTTTCCACTACCAGCAGCAATTCGCGCAAGCAAAACAAATGTTTTTGCGCGTATTGCAAGTCAACAAACAGGACAAAGCAGCAATTTTTTATGTAGAACGCTGCGATACGTTGATGAAAAATGGGGTGATTTTGACTGTGGAAGGGATAGAGATATAGGTAATTGGTAATTGGGAATTGGGAATTGGGAATTGGGAATGGGTAATTGGGAATTGGGAATNNAAATTCGCCAGCGAGTGGGATAAAAACTTACTCGGAAGCAGAGACGGGACTGCATTTTCAACTATGACTGATACAATTATGGAACAATTTCTCAAGCATTTAAACTATGAAATCATCCTGAAAAACACATCTTCAGTACCGCGAGATTGCGTCTGGATCTGCAAAGCACCAACCCCCAATGAATAAAACCAAAGCTTTTTAGCCGCATCTAAATATTTGATTCCTACTAACAACAGACAACAGACAACAGACAACAGTCAACAGTCAACAGTCAACAGTCAACAGTCAACTAACAAATAACCAACAACAACTACCAACAGACTTATTTATGCGCTTAAAATCCCTTGATGTTTTTCGCGGAATTGCGATCGCCTCCATGATTATAGTCAACAACCCCGGCAGTTGGAAACAGGTTTATCCTGCGCTAGAACACGCAGAATGGAACGGTTGCACCCCGACAGATTTGNNGCAGAATGGCACGGTTGCACCCCCACAGACTTGGTATTTCCCTTTTTCCTGTTCATCGTTGGCTGCGCGATGTCCTTTTCCCTATCAAAATATACCCAAACTACTACAAAAACACAAACAGAAGCATCGAAAATTAGAGATGTACAGGAACAAAAAAAGACAGGAAAAACCCCTCTGACTTCTTCAAATATCTACTGGCGGATTGCGAGGCGCGCCGCCATTTTATTTATATTAGGATTGCTGCTAAACACATCGTCGATCGCCCTTGACGTACTTCTCAACAGCGCCCCCATTGAAAACTTCGGTAAAATCCGCATCATGGGAGTATTACAGCGCATCAGCTTAGCTTATTTTATCGGTGCGATCGCCATCCTCAACCTCTCCCCCCGCAACCAAAAAGTCCTCGCCATTGCCCTATTATTCGGCTATTGGAGCGCCTTAACCGTATTTGCTGTAGGGGGGTACAGCGCCAGCGAACTTACGCCAGAGGGCAATTTAGGGGGATATATCGATCGACTAATTCTAGGCAGCCAACACCTCTACAAAGGCGGCCCCTTCGACCCCGAAGGACTATTTAGCACCTTACCAGCAGTTGTCACAGTCCTCACAGGCTACTTTACAGGAGAATGGCTGCGAGTACAGCAAATCAAAACTCGCACCAGTATCAACTTAGCAATCTGCGGTCTTTGTTGCGTAGTAATCGGTCATTTGTGGGGATTTATATTTCCCATCAACAAACAACTTTGGACAAGTTCTTATGTAGTTTTTACCGCTGGTTGGGCGTTGCTATTACTAGCAGTTTGCTACGAAACAATTGAAGTGCGAGATTGGAAATGGGGGAGGCCGTTTGAAATCATGGGATTGAATGCAATCTTCCTCTTTGTTGCTTCCGGTATTGTCGCCAGAATTCTGTTAAAAACTCATATTGGCAGGGGCGAAAGTGCTCCAAGTACCTACACTTGGATTTACGAAAACTGGTTTTTGCCGTGGGCTGGGCCGCTAAATGGTTCTTTGGCATTTGCGGTGACTGCGGTATTGTTTTGGTGGTTGATTTTGTATGGGATGTATCGCCGTGGTTGGGTGATAAAAATTTGAGTATTCAGGGTTTACTCATGGGGTCTGGAAACCGGTTATTTTACCGCATCTGTGCGCTGTAACGAAGTTTTATCCTAAAAACCCGGTTTCTTTAGTCGCAGTGCATCAGATCAATTCTGGTTGCATTGGAATGATTAAACCGCAGAGTACGCAGAGTACGCAGAGGAAGATAAGAGAGAGATGCATAATTCCGATGCTAACGGATTTGAGATCAGTCCTGCTTTTGCGATACCTGATGATTCACCGGTTCAAGTTTCGACTATGACTCGATCATGCCTCAAACCACGCCAGCTTAAGGATTTTGCCGATAAAAGCCGATCGCCCGCCACGAATCCCTAACTACAAACAAGC
>DMYK01000260.1:14513-21317 GCA_003483675.1 Microcoleaceae cyanobacterium UBA11344 | reverse complement strand
TACGACGCCTTCAAAGACGCAGAAAATCAAGTGGGACAATGCAATGTTTTAGTCATCGGCAAAACCGGTGTCGGCAAAAGTACCCTGATCAATGCTGTTTTTCGCCAACGCTTAGCAGAAACCGGAGTCGGCCGCCCCATCACTCAAGGTATTCGCCAATATACCAAACCAAATTGCCCAATTACAGTCTACGATACTCCCGGACTCGAACTCAGTGCCGAACAAATTAAAATTATTCAATTAAACGTTGCTAAACTGATTGAAGACCAAAGACTTCTGCACCCCAAAGAACACATTCACGTCATCTGGTACTGCATCAATCACGGCGCAAATAGAATAGAATCTGTGGAGGAAGGCTGGCTAAGAGAAATGGAAGTCAAAGATGTACCAGTTATTTTAGTTCTCACTCAAACTACATCGAAAAAACCGAGCGAGTTTTTCAAGCAACTGGAACACATGAATTTGCCAGTCTGTCAAGTTATCCCTGTCATGGCTGAACCGGAAGAAATTGATGAGGATTATACAGTAAAATCTCACGGTTTAGATAAGTTGGTTGATGCAACTTTTCAACTGCTNNCTGCCGGAAGTAGCTCAAAAAGCTTTTGTCAAAGAACAAATTGCCAATATTGCGCTCAAATCCGACATGGCATTTAAGTATGTAACTGCTTATGTTGCCGGTTCTGCGATTGTCGGGGCGACTCCTGTGCCTTTTGCTGATGCGCCAATTTTGATGGCTATGCAAACGGCAATGATTGCTAATATTACTGTGATTTTTGGAATGCCATTTGACAAGGGATTTATCTCGGCGATGCTGTCTGCTATTAGCGGTGCTGGTGGGGTGACTGCTGTTGGCAGAAGTATTGTTGCTAATTTGATTAAAATGATTCCGGGTGCGGGTACAATTGTCGGTGGTGCTATCTCCGGTGCAACGGCGGCAACTCTTACAATGGCTCTCGGTTTGGCTTACATTGAAGTTCTCAAAGTTTATATGAAATCTCAAATTAATGGGGAGAAACTGTCTTTGCCGCAGTTAACCAAGATGTTTGTGGATTTGTACAAGGATTATGCTTCGTCGGGGCGCAAAACTTTGAAGGATGAGCAACCGAAGGCTCCTAATCAAATTAATATTGAGTAAATTGGGCATGAGCATGGGGAATGGGGAATTGGGAATCGCACAAAGCGCCATAACAGCCTGAAGGCAGAAACCGGGTTTTTTTACAAAAATACTGGTTGATGACCTTTAATATTAGTAAAAAACCCGGTTTCTTGGGTAGGAGTGCATCCAGGACTATATAATATCAGTGAATTCTGTAAACAGGAGTAAATGGCTATGGTAATGGCAGCCGTTTTATCAGAAAATGTTTCTCTAGAAGACTTTATGGCTAATCCCCCCGACGATATGGAATGGGTGGATGGGCAAATCGCGGAGAAAAATGGCATGACAGTAAAACACAGTCGAATCCAATCTAGACTAGATCGTTCTTGGGGAAATTACAAAGATTCTAGCGGACAAGGTGGCGAAGTCTATACGGAGGTTCCTTGCCGCACTAACAGGCGAGTGCGCCGTCCTGATGTAGCTTATCTTACACCCGAATTAGTTGCAGAATTTGGGGATGTTCCTACTTTACCTCAAAGCCCGCTGTTAGTTGCTGAAATAGTTTCTCCTACTGATATTGCGGAAGAGATTTTTCTGAAAGCACAAGAGTATTTAGATTCGGGTTGTCTGGAAGTTTGGATTGTTTTTCCAGAAAGTCGCTGGATATTGATAATTACTCAAACTCAAAAATTAGCGTTTAATTCCGGTGGCACAGTTAGCACTCAGTTAGTGTTGCCTGGTTTTAGTGTCGCTGTTGATGAGTTGTTGGCTTGAAAGGAAAAATTATAGAACTTACGCAAAGCCTATATGTCATGAGTCAAGCTTCGCTCAGCATGACAGGATTACGTTGAAATGCGTAAGTCCTGATTAGTTATTGAAAAATTCTCATATTTTGGAGAAAGATGCTTGACAAGATGGCGAATTTTTCGACTCCTCGAAACCGGGTTTTTTACCGAAGCTAAGGGCTGCAATCAAGTATTTTCGTAAAAAAACCCGGTTGCTGGGTCCCCATGCGTCCTGGACTATAAATTTGGTAAATTTGCACAAAATCCCCAAGTGCGGTAAGATATCTATTGCTTTGTTTGCAGATATAGCGTAAATTCCGATCGCCCTTAAAACCAATAATCAAAATATGTCCAAGACTTACACCGTTGAGTTTCTCCACCAAGGCCGTACCTACACCGTAGAAGTGCCCGAAGATCAACAACTTCTGCGCGCAGCCAAAGCCGCCGGCATTAATTTGCCGAATTCTTGCAATGCAGGGGTTTGTACTACCTGTGCTGCTAAAGTTATTGAAGGCGAGGTTGAGCAAAGCGAAGGTATGGGGGTGAGTGCTGAACTTCAGGCGGAAGGTTACGTTTTGTTGTGCATTGCTTATCCCCGATCGAACTTGAAGATCGAAACAGAAAAAGAAGATATTGTCTACGATCGCCAGTTCGGTAAACCCTAGAACTAGGTTAAAATAGACACAACTACCGATCACGGTAAAAAACTATGGACAAGCCGATGACTACCCATTTCATTTCCGCAGAAGTTGACCTCCCAAATACAGCCGAGGAACTTGACTCGGCGATCAAAATCGAACTGGAAAAGCACGGCGAACCCCTGCGCTGGGCTGTTACAGAGGTTGATGTCGATCGCCAAAAAGCTGTCGTAGAAGGATACGTGCTCGTGAAATTACCGGCTACAGCATCCCCCGTAACAGCGTGAACCTCCGTCCTTTCACAGTGGTTTTGATAGTCCCCACAGGCGTTGGAGCGTCGATCGGGGGCTTTGCGGGAGATGCGTTACCTGTTGCTAGGGCGATCGCCCAAATTTCAGATACCCTGATCACTCACCCCAACGTCCTCAACGGCGCTCAACTTTATTGGCCCATACCTAACGCTCTCTATGTCGAAGGCTACGCCCTTGACAAATTTGCACAAGGATGCTGGGGGCTACAACCAGTACATCAAAATCGCATCGGCTTAATCCTCGATCGCGGCATTGAACCGGAATTGCAACTGCGCCAACTGCAAGCTGCTGATGCTGCTAGAGCTACATTAGGTTTGAATATAACGGATTATGTTTTAACCGATCGCCCTCTGGAAGTAGAATTGCGAATGTCAGAATCAGGCGCATCTTGGGGGACGATCGCCAATCCCGACAGTCTATTGCGCGCTGCTGAAAAATTAATTACCCAAGCAAAAGTCCAGGCGATCGCAGTTGTAGCCAGATTTCCCGAAGACGAAGGCAGCAAAGCCCTCGAAAACTACCGCCACGGCACGGGAGTTGACCCTCTGGCTGGCGCTGAAGCAGTGATCAGTCACCTGATTGTTAGAACATTTAAAATCCCCTGTGCTCACGCTCCCGCCCTGTTACCGCTTCCCCTCGATCCGCATCTGTCACCGCGATCGGCGGCTGAAGAAATCGGGTATACTTTTTTACCTTGCGTGCTCGCGGGTCTCAGTAAAGCCCCGCAGTTTGTCACCCTGGGAAGCGCAGAGAGAGACGCAGACAGAGAAAGAAAGTATACCCAATTACCAATTACTGCCGATCGAGTCGATGCCGTTGTCATACCCGCCACAGCCTGCGGTGGCAGTGCTATCCTGAGTTTGAGTGGGCGATCGACAGTACAAATTATTGCAGTGGGCGACAACAAAACCCAAATGCAGGCTAATCCAGAAAAACTCGGAATCAAAGCTTTGCAGGTAAACTCATATTTAGAGGCGATCGGAGTCTTAGTCGCTTTGCGAGCCGGCATCACCACCGCCTCCTTGGGTGCAGACATCTCCCCCCTACGATGCTTGTCTGATTCAACTAAACAAATCTAAAATCTAAAACCTAAAATCTAAAATTGATTAAGTGGCAGAAAAACTTCCCGAAAATCCCGAATTTGAACCCTTGACACGCACCCAAGTTTTAATAGCAATGGCTGTGACAGCAGTAATATTGCTGGCGGTAGCTAAATTGTGGTTGCAATTTGGAGCCGTATCGCTTTTGCCGGTCAAATTAATCGGAATTGATTTACTCAAAGGATGTGCGATCGGATTAGCAATTTCCGGCGTTAGTGCGATCGTTTATCACCTCTGGCCCGGTTATCGGCGCAGTGCCGACGTTTACCTAGAAGTAGTCCTCAAACCCTTATTTTGGCCTGATTTAATCTGGTTGGGATTGCTACCTGGACTTAGCGAAGAATTGCTATTTCGAGGCGTGATGATATCTGCTTTAGGATTAAATGTTACTGCTTTAGTTTTATCGAGTTTGTCTTTTGGCATTTTACACTTAGGCGGAATGCAGCAATGGCCCTATGCAGTGTGGGCAACAGCAGTGGGATTGCTGTTAGGTTACAGTGTTTTAGATACTGGTAATTTGTTAGTCCCAATTGTAGCTCATATTTGTACAAATTTAATTTCTAGCTGTATTTGGAAGTGGGAAAACCAGGCCGTAAAGCGATTTTAACCCCTCGACTCCGCCCAAGAAACCGGGTTTTTTCCCGAATCTGTTGGTAACAATGAAGTATTTCGCAAAAACCCGGTTTCTGAACCCAAGTAACAACCGAACTACAAGCAGCAGTAAATATTCACCACGAAAACCTAATCTGCAGCTACACATCAGGGCCCTGTGAAGTCAAAGAAGAAAAATATTTATTCATCGTCATGGAAATCGCCGAAACCACCCTAGAAAAACAACGAAAAGCTGGAAAAATTACCCCAGCCGAAGCGATAGAATAGTCAAAGCAACAGCAGCAGCATTAAACTACCTGCATCAATCAAATCCCCGAAAAGTACACCGAGACATCAAACCAGCAAACTTGCTATATGTCAGCAACAAATGGAAACTATCAGACTTCGGATTGCTGCGAGAAATCAGCGCCAAAAACTCAGCTAGAACCAGCGATAGAAGAGGTATAACCTTATACGTTCCCCCGGAAGCCTATAAGGGAGTAGTCGCAACAGGATGGGATGTGTGGTCCTTGGGAATAATGACAGCAGAAATCCTGACAGGAATCGCGCCATTCGCAGCAGATACAGAAGCGCAGTTAATGAAAAAGATTATGGAAGAAGAGCCAGAAATAGACTGGTCAAAAATACCAGAACCCTTCACAGCTATAGTCAGGGGATGTTTGAAAAAAGAGCGAGGACAAAGATGGACAGCGGAACAAGTATTGACAGCCTTAACACCAAAACAGGACTTATACACTTCAACAAAGAAACCGGGTTTTTATCAGATTCTTTGTTGTTACCAACAGATTCAGTAAAAAACCCGGTTTCTGAGCTCATTGAAAACCTAGAACACGGAGTCAGCTTAGAAATGGTATGGATTCCCGGCGACACATTTATGATGGGATCCCCAGCAACAGAATCAGGTAGACGTGATAACGAAAGTCCCCAGCATCGAGTCAAAGTACCGGCTTTTTATGCAGGAAAATACCCCATCACCCAAGCACAGTGGGAAGCAGTCATGGGAAAAAACCCATCGGGTTTCCAAGGTGAAAAACGTCCTGTAGAAAATGTATCGTGGACTAAAGCCGTCGAATTCTGTAACAAACTCTCGCAAACAACCGGGAAAACATATCGCCTGCTGAGTGAAGCCGAATGGGAATATGCTTGTCGCGCCGATACAACAACCCCATTTCATTTTGGGGAAACCATTACGCCGGATTTAGTTAATTATAATGGAAACTACCCCTACGATTCTGCACAATCGGGACTTTCCCGCGAACAAACAACGGATGTCGGGAGTTTTCCGCCGAATGCGTTTGGTTTATACGATATGCACGGCAATATTTGGGAATGGTGCAGCGATAAATGGCACGATAATTATAACGGCGCACCGACTGATGGAAGTTCTTGGGAAACTGGAACGGGTAATAGCCGGGTCTTGCGCGGTGGTTCGTGGTTCTACGATCAGAGGTTCTGCCGTTCGGCTGTTCGTGGCTGCTGTCCGTCGGCGTACCGCTACTGGGGCATCGGTTTTCGGGTTGCTTGTGTTGCCGCGAGGACTCCCTAGCACTTTACTCTTTTACTCTTTTGCTCTTTTCTTTCTTCTCTTTCTTCTTTCCGCCACCAGCGGCTCGATTTTTTTTAGGAAAATGGGGTTTTTTTGAATCCCTCGACTGAGCCCAAGAAACCGGGTTTCGACTAGGTTTCGACTACGCTCAACCACCGCGGTTTCTGAGCCCCTATTCATTGGTCCCTGAGCCCCTATTCATTGGTCCCTGAGCCCCTATTCATTGGTCCCTTCGACTCCGCTCAGGGACCGGGTTTTTTACTGAATCTGTNNCTGTTGGTGACAACGAAGTATTTGGCAAAAACCCGGTTTCTGAATCCCTCGACTCCGCCCAAGAAACTAATTTTGTTGGCGCTAAGTCTAGGGTTGTCCGTGACATACCAAATGAAAGTATGAGTGTCCAACAACAACCTCATTCCATGTACTCCTTAAACTCTTCTAGCGGTTCGTCAAAATCATCGGACATCCAAACTATTCCTTTAGCACTCCCGGCTTTGGATGGCCAGCGCTTCTTATTAGCTGGCGGTATCCCTACCAATTTTACAACAGGCTGGTTATCTTGAGTAATCGCAATTTCTTCCCCTCTCATCGCCGCTTCGATTAATTCCAGAAGCTTTTCTTTTGCCTCAACAATATCTACTTGATACATAACTCGTGCCTCCTTTTACCATGTAAGTTTTGACTATTCTAACTCTGGTGCGCGGTGCGCACCCTAC
>DMYK01000260.1:0-14421 GCA_003483675.1 Microcoleaceae cyanobacterium UBA11344 | reverse complement strand
AATCTATTGGTAACAACGAAGTATTTGGGAAAAACCCGGTTTCTGAGCCCCATGCGTGCGTAAGTCCTAATACAAAAACTACAATTCTTCTTCCTCCACGTCAACTGCATGAATCTGAGTCGGAGTCGCCGGAATTGCGGCAATGATTGCATCAATCACCTTGGCTACTGGAATAATCTGCATCCCCAAATCTGGCACCGGTTGATTCTTCGGAATAATCGCTCTTTTAAAACCTAGTTTTGCGGCCTCTCTCAGCCTTAATTCTAATTGGGAAACAGGGCGAACTTGTCCACCTAAACCGACTTCTCCCAGTAAAATTGTCCTCGCATCGACAATGCGATCGCGAAAACTGGCCACAACGGCGATCGCAATTGCCAAATCCGCCGCCGGTTCCTCCACCTTCAACCCACCCACCGATGCTACAATCGTATCCAATTTAGACAAAGGAATCCCAACTCTTTTCTCCAAAACAGCCAGAATTTGCTGCAATCTACTATTATCTACTCCCGTAGTAGAACGGCGGGGCGAACCAAAACTCGCAGGGCTGACTAAGGCCTGAATTTCTACTAAAATCGGTCTAGTTCCTTCGCAAGTAACAGTCGTCGAAGTACCGGGGGAAAACTCGTCCCGATTTCCTAAAAATAATTCCGATGGATTGTCTACTTCTCGCAATCCGTGTGCTACCATTTCAAAGACACCGATTTCGTGAGTTGCTCCAAAACGGTTTTTCATCGATCGCAAAAGTCGATGAGAAGCAAAGCGATCGCCCTCAAAATAAAGTACAGTATCTACTAGATGTTCCAAAACCCTCGGCCCCGCCAAAGATCCATCTTTGGTAACATGACCGACAATAAATAAAGTAATATTTTCTCTTTTTGCAACCTGCATCAAAGCCGACGTACATTCCCGCACCTGAGCCACCGAACCCGGAGCCGATGTTAAACTAGCAAAATAAATAGTCTGGATACTATCAATCACCGCCACATGAGGTTTCAGCGCTTCCAACTCCCGCAAAACTACTTCTAAATCCGTCTCCGGTAGCAAGTAGAAATTCTCCGCTGAATTGTCAACATCCGCTTCAACTGAACCCTGAACATTTCCCCCATTGCGATCGGATTTATGTCCAGCATCACTTGACAAATCAACCGGATTAGCCACTCCCAAACGTTGCGATCGCAACTTCACCTGCTGGCCCGACTCTTCCGCACTGACATACAGTATGCGATCCTTACGCGCCAACTGATTCGCCACCTGTAACAACAGCGTCGATTTCCCAATCCCCGGTTCCCCCCCAATCAACACCAGGGAACCGGGAACAATACCACCTCCCAAAACTCGATCGAGTTCAGCATAGCCCGAAGGCCAACGAGACTGAGTTTGGTCAGCAATCTGCGATAATCTAAAAGATACCCTGGCTTGACCCTTCGACTTATCAGGAGGCGAACCGCCCGGTTGCCTAGTCGTTACCCCAGTCAAGCCAGCTCGTGGCACAGCAGAAGTAGGCGCTTCTACCTGCTCGTCAAAAGAATCCCACTTCTGACAGCTAGGACACCTGCCAAAATATTGTGGCGAATCATACCCACATTCCCGACAAATATATTGTATCCGAGGCTTTGCCATTGTTTACAATAATAAATAATCACCTTAACATTGTGTCAAAGTCTGAACAAAAGCAATCATCAAGCTTTCAGACCAGTCGCGACAGGCGGATCGGTTTGTGTCTTAATCATAGGGTACAAAAAATTAAGATTATCTGAAATGTAACTTAAGGAGTGTTCAGTAACTTGGAAAACCATAAAGAAAAAATTCTGGTAGTCGATGACGAAGCCAGCATCCGCCGCATCCTGGAAACTCGCCTTTCGATGATTGGCTACGATGTCGTCACCGCAGCAGACGGTGAAGAAGCTCTCGAGATATTTCGCAACACTGAACCAGATTTAGTGGTTTTGGACGTGATGATGCCAAAACTAGACGGCTATGGCGTTTGTCAGGAGTTGCGGAAGGAATCCGACGTGCCTATCATCATGCTAACCGCTTTGGGAGACGTAGCCGATCGCATCACCGGTTTAGAATTAGGCGCCGACGATTACGTCGTCAAACCTTTTTCTCCCAAAGAATTAGAAGCCCGCATCCGTTCAGTGCTGCGTCGCGTTGACAAAAACGGCTCCTCTGGAATTCCCAGTTCGGGAGTCATCCAAGTCACTAATATTAGGATAGACACCAACAAGCGCCAAGTTTATAAAGGCGACGAACGAATTCGGCTCACGGGCATGGAATTCAGCTTGTTAGAGCTGCTTGTTAGCCGTTCTGGAGAGCCTTTTTCGCGATCGGAAATTTTGCAGGAAGTGTGGGGATACACGCCTGAGCGCCACGTAGACACCCGTGTAGTGGACGTTCACATCTCGCGGCTTAGGGCAAAGTTAGAGGATGACCCTAGCAATCCTGAATTAATTCTCACCGCCCGCGGCACCGGCTATCTATTCCAGCGAATTGTCCAGCCTGGGGAAGTTGGGTAAAGTTGGTAGTCAGTAGTCAGTAGTTACTGGTTACTGGTTACAGGTTACTGGTTACTGGTTACTGCTACCCCCTGACAAATAACTAATAACAAATAACTAATAACTAATAACTAATGACAAATGACTAAATCTGACCCAAATCGAGTTTTGCGACAATTGCCCTTAGTTGCAGGAGGATTAGCAGGTACGCTGCTGATGGTCAATCGCTTGCTAACAGAGCAAATAACAGACTCTCAAGCTCGCTCCGATGCTTTGGGAGTCATTATCAGCGCCCTGCTGATTTTAACAGGTTTGCTGTGGCAGCAAGTACAAGCGCGATCGCCCGATTCGGTAAAACTCATCGGCGAAGAAGGTTTTGAATTTGCGCCGGATTTGCCCGATGTTGTGAAAATAGAATTGGCTTGGGCTTCCCGTTTGCTGTTGACAAATACGGCCACAAGGGCGATCGTGATTTTGTATCAAGGAAAAGTCCTATTGCGACGCGGCATTTTAGGCATTAATTCAGAAGTAAAACCAGGGCCAATTTTGCAGCGAGTCTTTGACAAAAACAAGCCAATTTATTTAGTAAATCTCAATATTTATCCGGGGCGAATTGAATTTGACTATTTGCCAGAAAATACCCAAGGAGTTATCTGTCAGCCCATCGGCAGTCAAGGCGTTTTAATTTTAGGTGCTAACGCGCCCCGCAGCTATACAAAACAAGATGAAAACTGGGTTGAAGGCATTGCCGAAAAACTAGAAAATACCCTCAGCCAGCATCTAAATTCCTAAGTCATATTGTAGGGGCGGGTTCACCAACCATATAGATGGAAAACCCAAAATTCCATAAACCCGCCCCAACCCCACCAACAATCTAAATGTACATTCATATTTACCGTGGGGCGGGGACGGGTTTATTTAGATTGTTCGTCATTGTTATATATGGTTGGTGAACCCGCCCCTAGGAATATTGAAATGGCTGGACTACTACCGAGCCCAATCAGTACCGCGCCACATCATAAAAAACAAAACTGCCGAAATCAGCGCGCCCAGCAGCCACTTAACAGCATTTTTGAATAGCGCCAACCGCTGATTTGACTGAACCGCTGCGCTTTGCGTCTGCAAACGTTCCTTAGCCGGAGTAATTCTCGAAAGAATTTGGTTTTTCAGTTCCTGCGGGTTTTTCGTATCCGCTTGTACCCCCAAACGGGTAAGTTCACTCGCCAAATTATTTAAATCTTCAGGAGTACCTTTCTTCAAACGTTCTTCTACCTGCTGCAACTGAGCTAATTGTTGCTTTGCTTGAGTAGTAATTTGCTGGTTGTTTTGGTTGTTCACAGAGATAGTGCCAAAAATTCCCAAAGGCAGCATCAAGATAAATATCAGGGCCAGCAGCAGACACACCCAAGACAACATCTTTAAAAAAATGTCTTCGAAACGTCTGCGCTCGTAATCCTCTCCAAAAAAGATCAGCGCCATTGCTAATAGAGGCACTGGTATCCGTTCCACGAGAGCTCCAATCGTCTGCAATTCCCAGAGACGGTTGCCAAAATTTGCCGGTGTCAGAACAGAGATCGTATCTAATAACGACAAAATTAATAGACCATAACCAACCCAGCGCAGCCTGTATATAGAAAAACCCTGTTCGCCTTGTATCTCATTCATAAAATAATAGACCTGTTGTTAACAAAATGTCGATCGAAACCACTGTACAGCAATTGACTCAAGGTTCAGGAAATCGCGGTTGCCACCACTCATACCAAGAAACCCAAGCATTCTCTAGAATTTTCTTGGCATTTTCGGGAGTTGTTTTATCCAAAGGCACAGACATCTGAGTCCACAAACAGCGCTTGTCTTGAATATTTCCCCTACCCGACAGCCAAAATAAAATGCGGTTGAACTGCAAGTCACGAGTATTCCGATTGTATCTAAACTGTTCGTCAGTCACTGTAGTACGGCCGCGAGGATTGATACAGGAACTCAGATATAGTCGATTTTGCTGTTGCAAAATTCCGTGAAAGCCCACCCTTTGAGTATTTGCTAATTCTAGTTTACCAGGAGACGACTTGAGAACAGTATGTCCTTTCATCATACTTTCCACATCCCCACTGGTTTCTACCACATAGCGCATCTCTATTTCTAGATCCAGGTTATTTTTTTGATATTCATATTTCCTCCCCACCTTAACTTGTGAAGTATCGCTAATTTTCAGAGGTGCGCTATTCTGCATTTGCCACTCAGCTAGAGGCACTGACTCGGGAAACTCAAACGGGGTTGCAGAAAGATTGCCAGCCGATGGGTAGAATGTCAACTTTCCTACAACTAATAAAACCCCTGTAAATGTCACTGCTAAAATAGAAATTCTAGCTGTTTTCCAATAGGTAATAGCCATTAGCAATTTGGTTTTTTATTGTTTGGCGGTTCTTGCAAGATGGCAAACCAGCAGAATAGCCCGAAAATGAATACAGCAATCATTGAAAAAATTACTGACCCATTTCCTTCGTGCCAGTATTTAAATGCTTCGGGTTGAGATAGCGATACCAGCACAGCCATGAGAGCAACTCGCGCTGCATTCACTATAAATCCAATGAGGACTGCAATGATAGGTACTACAATTTTCTGTCCCACAGTTGTAGGAAACATTAGTAAAAAAACTAGCGCTAGCCCTAACACTTGTAGGATGGCATTGACTCCCGAACAGCCGTGATACACTTCGATGCTGCCTTTTTCTAATACAAGAAATACTCCTTGACGAACTACTTCAAATCCTAAATAGTGGAGAATAAAAGCCGAAAATTTAGCAGTTAATAGGGCGACATTAACAAATACTCCTATCAACCCTGGAGGAATAGCTGTATAGGCAAGAATTAGCAATTCCTGCCAATATTGTTTCAGTCCTTTTGTTCCTGAAGCCAGCAAAGCGAGACTTATTCCCGACAAGAAAGGCGTTGCCCTGATAAAAAAGTCGTAGCCAGATATCGACGAACTTTTGAGCAAGATTAAAGCAATTAACGAAGCCCCAAAGCAACTGCCGAAAACCCCGCTTTCTAAAGTTAAGGATTCGTGTCTTTCCCAAATTAGAAAGCACACGACTCCCCAAAATAGTAGCATTGTGCCGAATAGGTCGGTGTTTTCTGTTCTCGAAGTCAGAGTTAGGTGCAGGGCGATCAAACCTGCTGCTATCCCTAATAGCCAGTATTTTGGTTCTTGAATTTGCTTGAGCCAGTTGATTTCGGTCATTGTTGCTTTCTCTTTGTAGTAGAAGCTTGGAAAATGCTTAATCTGATAACTCTATTGAAATTATCAGCCACAAACAGTTGCTTTTATGCGTCCTAGATGAATTTTCACTAAATCTTCACATACATTGACAATTGTCACTGTATGTGGTATTGGTCAAAGTCAGTTGTTATTAGCGTAAACCTTGCGGTAATATGTCTGATATTCCTCGGAAAGCAGGGGTTCCCACCAATCCCGATTGGCTAAATACCATTCTACGGTGCGCCGCAAACCTTCTTCAACTGTTACTGATGGAGTCCAACCTAACTCTGTTTTAATTTTGGTTGCATCGATCGCATAACGTCGATCGTGCCCGGCTCTGTCCTTGACAAAGGTAATTAATTGTTCGCAAGGACGCGCGGGCAAATCTTCTGCCAATTCGTCCATTAGCTGGCACAGCATCTTGACTAAATCGAGATTTTTTACCTCGTTGTTGCCACCAACATTGTATGTTTCCCCTGGTTTGCCACGGTGAATTACGGCATCTAAAGCGTGGCAGTGGTCGAGTACATAAAGCCAATCTCGGACGTTTTGACCGTCGCCATAAACGGGTAGTGGCTTGCCCAAAAGCATATTGAGACACATGAGGGGAATCAGCTTTTCTGGGAAGTGATAGGGGCCGTAATTGTTGGAGCAATTGGTGATAATTGTGGGGAGGCCGTAGGTGTGGAAATAGGCGCGGGCGAGGTGGTCACTGCCAGCTTTTGAAGCTGAGTAGGGACTGTTGGGAGCATAAGGTGTCGTTTCTGTAAAGGCTGGATCGTCGGGGCCGAGACTGCCATAAACTTCGTCGGTGGAAACGTGCAGAAAGCGATCGCCCTCTGGTTGTCCTTTGGCGATCCACTGTTGGCGGAAGGCTTCGAGGAGGGTGAAGGTACCGATCACATTTGTTTGGACGAAAGCTTCGGGCCCTAAAATTGACCTGTCTACGTGAGATTCAGCCGCAAAGTGGGCGACTGTATTGATGTTTTCTGATTGCAGCAAGCTATCGACGAGGGCGCGATCGCAGATATTCCCCTGTACAAACCGAAAATTTTCTCCCCCTTCCAAACTTGCTAGGGTTTGCTTGTTTCCGGCGTAGGTTAAAGCGTCGAGTACGACTACTCGATCGCCCGGATAGCTACAGCACCAGTGATGCACAAAATTCGAGCCGATAAATCCAGCGCCGCCCGTCACTAATATCCGGCGGGGCGTGAGCTCAATGCCTTGATTCTTGCTGTCTGTCATAAAAATAAGCATTTTTCCAATAACTAAGCCTTCTCAAAAATAGCCTTAAAAGTAGCTTGTCACCAACTGTTCACCGCATTTGCCTTCTGCCTTCTTTCTTTCGGTATAGTTGGCAGACGCGATCGATCCGTGATGTCGGTCAGTCCCCTGTTGATAGATTTGTAAAGAGCTGTTACCATTAATTTTTTAATCATCCTTTACAAATTTCCAGAGCACCATGAAAAAGTTTCAAGTGTTAGCTGGCATTGTTTCGACAGTCGCGATCGCAGGTAGTATAGCCTTCGGTGAGGCTGCATCTGCTGAGACTTGTTTGTATAACAAATCCGGCGCTGCTAAATCTGGTTTTGGGACAACTCTGGTTGGTTCTGGCGGCCAGGCTCAAATGAATCCATGTAAATCTTACTACAAAGCAATAGCCCTGGGTTGCCTCGGCTTGGCTGGGGTTTTGGGTGGCGGTGCTGGGTACATGAGTTATCGCGTCGGTAAGCGGGCTAGTGCTGCTTGCGCTGCGATGAGCGACAATTTTGAAGTTTTTGAAGAGTCGATCGAGCCGATCGCAGAGAATGGTGTTGCTGAATACCTGGAAGTTCCCATCGAACTCGATTTCGCGGAGGATGCCGTGAGGGAGCCTAATGTGGCTGTAACTGAGTCAGCAGAAGCCGTTGCAGTCGTTCGCGAACACCCGGAAGCACCGGGCGGCGAACTGGATTTACCCGTTGTTGAAGTTGTCGAGTTGCTATCCCCGAAGCATTGAACAAAACTCGACAATTTACGATCATCCTGAAAGATGTCTTGTCTAAGGCGATCGTCAATTAGTTAGTTCAAATCCAAGTATTCGCCCTTTTGCCTTCAGTCTTTAAAGGCTGGGGGCTTGTTTGTGAAATTCTGGATCATGGGAGTCCCATATTCACGATCGATCTAAGGATAGACGGCAAAGGCTAAACTGGGCTGCTATGGTATAAAATATAGCCCTATCAACCTAGTTTCCACATTAATCACAACATTTTATGAGTTCTTTGCGCGATCGATTCAATCAATTTACAGGTAAAACCCGATTCGCAGTTGGCCGCGTGTTCGTTCACCTAACCGGTGAGGAAGTCGCACCCGTGTTGGGAATTCTCAACAGCACTGCTAGAGACGCAATTGATGCCGATGGCGACTTAACAGTTTTAGGAGAAGGCCTCGTAGAAGTTTGCAATCACCTATTGCAATACGATAACTACTGGCAATCAGCCGCCAACGAAGGTGATATTTTTTGGGATGAAGGGGAAGCCGGCGATTATGTAGAGGAACTGTTTACTGATTCAGCGGAACGCTATCTCAGCGAACCTGAATATACCGACTCTGTTTATGATAAAAATTCCCCCTTATCTTTGCCTGTCACCAGAAATGTAGTGGTGATACTGACAGTCGCTTATGAAGGCGAAGTTCCGGCACTGGAAACTGACCTCGCCGATATCAGCGCGCTGAAATTAGGTTTGAAAGCAATGATTAATTTACATTACCAGCAAAAGCTTCGTGCTGTCCAAGTTCATTTTTCTCCCGCACAGTTGGGAGACGAACTTACTAACGATCAATTGTTGGTAAATTTCCCCGAACTCATTCCCCTTTAAGGAAGTGATTAGTCATTAGTCAGTAGTCATTGGTTATTTGTTGGTTGTTATAATCACCAATGCCCCATGCCCAATTCCCAATGCCCCATGCCCAATTCCCAATTCCCAATTCCCAATTCCCAATTCCCAATTCCCAATTAGTATTTATGCTGCGAAAGTTGATAGTTTATTTCATGGCTTTAAGTTTGTGTTTGACTACTCTAGCCTGCGGTTCAGAAGAGCCAACAGCTTCTGTAAATCGCAATGTCAATAATCCCACGGCTACCAGGGCTAACATCAAGAGTGTAACTCAAGGGCAATATCCCGTACAGCAAGCTACCTACGATGATGTTGAGGGCGAGTACAGTTTGATGTTGCTGAATACTCCTCCCGGAACTTCGTCTGTTTACCGTTCTACGGATTTGCAAATGGCTCGGTTAACTGATGCAGAAAGATCGGGAGGTAAGAAAAGTTATCTAAATCTGGAGAACAATAAAGCGAGCTTGCATCTGACAGAAGATTTTAAAATAGAGTACGTTCATAACGTGACTGAAACTGTCAATAACCCTCAAACTGGTCAGCCTCAAACGGTGGTAGTGAGACAACAATCAGGCTTCTGGGCACCGTTTGCTGGGGCTGTGGCCGGTCAGGCGATCGGCAGTTTGTTATTTACACCGCGATATTATATGCCGCCAGCCTATCAGCCGGGGATTATGACAGGATATGGTGGGTATGGTAATAGTTACGGCGAAGCTGTTAACCAATATCAAACTCGCTACCAAACTCCTCCTGCTGCGGTGAGAAACCGTCAAACTTTAAGAACGACTGGCCGCTTGCGATCGCCCACATCGAAGGTACCAGCAACACGCCAAGCATCGCCAAATGCTAATCGCTCAACGGGTTCGGGTTACGGTGGCAGCAATTTGAGGCGATCGCAAAATCCCACTTCCCCGCAAAGGCGTAGTCCGAGTTTTGGTAGCGGCGGGGCTTCTCGTCAACCGAGTCGGAGTGGCTCTTTCGGGAGCAGAAGGCGCTGAATAATCTAGGTTTAGACTGTAGGAAAGTTTGCCTTTTCTTGCAGTTTATTTTTATGATTCAAAAACCAGATAAGTTCTGCGACAATCCCGAATGGGTAAAAAAGGAAGACTAATTCTGTAGGGTGCGCATTGCGCACCTTTTGAGTCCAAGACTGTTCAATCTCCACCAGACCCAAAAATATGTGATTTAATTTCTACATTAGTATGTAGGTGACAAGTATGTCTTCTTCACAACCCCCGTCCAGAGAAAAAAAACCTTTAGGATTAGATGAATTAATTGCGATCGTCGTTGCATTCGGCACGATAGGAGCAATTTTCTTTTGGGTAACAGGCAGAAATCCAGAGCGATTACGCACCGCAAATTGGCAATTGCCAGCGGTTTTTTCTCAACCTGCTGTTACACCGGATAGTCCAAGAATATTAACGCCCGCAGCCCCAATTCCCTCTCCATCACCCGCAGCCCCTGTTGCACCAGTACCGCAAGTTGTCACTCCAATTCCTTTGGTTCCTCCGGTTAGTGTTGCACCAAAACAGCCAATTGGGCGATCGACTCAGGCCCCAGCAACTACCAAACCTAAAGCCACTAAAGCAAAAGTTGGCCCCGTCAAATTCTCCGATGTTCCTGATAAATATTGGGCGCGTCCATTTATTCTAGCTTTAGTCGATCGGAAAATCTTTGCTGATTTCACCGACAGCAAATTTCGTCCCGACGAACCGATAACGCGAGCCGAACTAGCCCATTTAATTCAGCGAATGTCGGACAAAGAACCGCGCCGAAAACCCGTTGATTTTAAAGACGTAAAATCCACTAATCCGGCAGCTCCTTCCATCGACCACAGCGTCAAAACAGGATATCTTAAAGGATATCCAAACAATGAATTCCGGCCCGATAAACAAGTTCCCCGTGTAGAAGTAATCGCAGCTTTGGCCAGTGGTTTGAACCTGAAACCATCAACGAAAGCAACCAAAACTTTACAAGTTTATACAGACAGAAAAAAAGTCCCGAAATGGGCCGTTGACAAAGTAGCAGCAGCGACGGAAGCTGGCATTGTTGTCAACTACCCGAAGCGCCAACTTTTGCAGCCAAATCGAATAGCAACTCGCGCTGAAGTAACAGCCATGATTTACCAAGCTATGGCAAAACAAGGAAAAGTACCAGCTAAATCTTCTGAATACGTTGTGCGGCTTTAAAACGTAGTTGTCATTCTGAGTGTAGCGAAGAATCTCAGAGATACTTCACTAACCGAAAGGCCACTCTTAGAATTAATTCCACGGAGCTTTGAGGCAGGGGTTTCAACCCCTGCTGGACTGAGGGAAAGAGCGTTTACGAAAACCTTTACTCCCAAATATAGTTGAAGAGTAATGATTAGGGAAAGTATCTGTAAATCTCTTTCCGGTGCAGTATCCTGACGAAACAGACTACGCCATCATTAACTTTAATACCGATTCGGTAATCCCCCACTCTAACGCGATAGTAGTCTGCATCGCCTTTGAGTTTTTTAACATTGCTGACTTCATTTAATTTTTCTGCGTTCTCAACTTCTTCTATCGCTTCCCGAATTCTTTGAAACAAGTCGGTATCAAGAATCTTGAGCAAATCCTTTTCAAAGCTCTTTTAAAATTCAACATTCATGGTTCTTCAGAATTTTGCAAATTTGCTGGCGGCTGACTGTTTCAGTATTTTCGCCTTCTTTGATAGCATTTTCCATCCCTATATCTTCTAGGGCTTCTGTTAAAATTTCAGAAAATACTTCTTTTTGTTCTTTTAATAACTCAAAAATAGCGGCTTTGAGCAATTCTTTAAGTTTGCTTTCGTCTAGAGTAATTTCAGACATTGCTTTTTTTGTGGTATTTTTTAAGGCTTTAATTATATCACGAAATATGGCAAATTTATTTTCAATTTCATTAAATTTAATTAAATTTGTTCTAACCAACTTTGGTTTGCGGGTGCCAGAAATCGGGTTTTTTCCTGAGAAGACGCGTTACACCTCGTAGAAGCGGCCAAAAACCCGATTATGAAGGTTGTTTGCGGGTGGTCAGAAACCGGGTTTTCATGCGTAACTCCCGACTGTCATAACTGAGGACTCTAGATGAAGTCGTTTGAGCCAGTTTACGACAGTTTGAAGTAAATCGGGGTCATGGGGGGAGAAGGTTTGCAGGGGTGAGGTGAGTCGGTGATGAGACAGATTGTACCGTCGAAGCGAGTTAGGGCGTCGAGAAAAGTTTGACTAAAACCTTGAGTTGTGACAGTGGGGTTTTCGGAGAAAATGAGGATGGGGTGTTTATCCCAGTCTAGGAGTGAAGAGTAGATTTTGAGGCCAGTAGGGGCAATCCCCCTGTGGTTGCCCCGTTTGTGCCTTCTGTGGATTTGGGGCAGTGGTGTTTTTTGATTAGTTGCAGGTAGATGTGGTTGGCGGGGTTATCCAGGTTATCGAATTGGCTGCCGTCAATGCAGAGGAGTTGGAGGGTTTGGTGGAGGTTGGTTTCGGTGAGTTGGGTTTGCAGGAGTTGGGGGAGTTGGGCGAGGTTGATTAGTTCAGGGGTTGGGATGCCACTATGCTACAATTAATTAGCGGACGGGTGAGGATTGGGTTTCGTTCCCTCAACGCAACCTACAATATTTAATGGGACGTTCAAAGGTGCTAAAATAAAATTTGTGGGGCGGGCTAGAAGCCCACCCCACAATCAAATATGTTTTTTATTGTTCGTAGTAAGGACTTATGCAGTCAACTGTCATGCTCAGGATGAAATAATTTCGTTAAAGTGCATAAATCTTATTGATATTATGCCGCGACTGCGCTAAAATAAATAGCTGTCCAGTTTACTTTGTGCCTAGCATTTTGCTTATCCCTTGCCGAGCCGTCAACCAATTACCCGCAAAATCAAAACTAAGTAAAATATGATATATGGTATACGAATCTGTCGATCGGCTTCAAAAAATTCTTTCAGAACGGGTTTTTCATTACACCAAGGACGCTAAAAAAGCATCCGGTAGGGCACTTGGAACACTGGTAGAAATCATTACATTCTATATTCTAAAATCGTGGGGATTTGAAAATTCCGTAGTGATTGAAAGATCTTTAGCGGAATATGGTAATCCCGATATTACCCATAATGTTGAGTATTCTTTACATCCTATTTTAAGAAAATGTGAGTTATCTATCGCAGCAGAATCTTCCCTTACTCCCACACGCTTATTAAAGGCAATAGACGATAGCCTGTTTCCAGTAACAGATTTTGAAAAATCTGCAAACACGCTTTTGACAAAAAACGGGATTATCAGAAATTCCTGTGTTGTAGCAAAAAGAGAAAAGCCATACTCATCACACTTGATGGCAAATTTACTTTCCAAATCGCCCAGCGGCTTTCAAGTTACTCTCTTGGAGCAATACGCAAAGCCTTACGCAATGTTTGAGTGTAAGCGTGTTGGAGTAGAAGAAGGCACAAAAAAAGGCCCGCAAACTATCGAAAAAGCCAAGCAAGGTGCCTATGTGGCAAAAATGGTTTCCTCCCTGCATAAGGTACGTATGCCAACGGGAGAGTTACGCGGATTAATTTACAAATCTGGTGATGAAATTTACACCAAGCCTTATGAGGAATTGGTGGCAGAAATTGTAGGTTCAGAAGATCGAGAGTTACTACGTGATTTTATTCTGACCATTGGCATAGTCAGCAATCATGGGAACTGGTTTACCTCAGAAAATCACAATAAAGAACTCAAGGTTCTGGCACAATCTTATGATTGGTTAATTTTTCTTACAGATGAAGGTTTAGCCGAGTTTATAACTGAATTATTGCTTGAACCAACGCCTTTACTTGCACCGGCAAAAAATGCGTTTATGGCAAGTTACACAGCAGATCAGAAAAAAAACTCATTTACAAAAGTTCCAATGAATTATGAAGCCGATCAAGTTCTACAATTATATTTCAAAGAAAACACAAATCGCATAGAAAAATGGTTTAATATCATTTCTCCTGGGAATGACTCAATGCAGAAACTCCATTCCCAAATAGCTCAATTGCGCGACAAAAACTGGCAGATTATACATTCTCTATGACAGCAGGAAGACAGGTAATTAGTGACAAGAAAGATTGGGGTACTCCCCAGAAGTATGTTGACGCTGTAAAAGAAGTTTTCGGCGGCGTTATTCATTTAGATCCATGCTCCAGTCCTTTTTCCATAGTTGGCGCAGTTGTAGAGTGTAGACTTCCAGAATATGATGGTCTATCAGAGTTTTGGACTTTTCCCACAATATACGTTAATCCTCCCTATGGTAATGATGTAAAACGAGGCACAAAAATTACAGATTGGTTTCGTAAATGTGAAGAAGCAAATAGAGTTTTTCAATCTGAAGTAATAGCGCTTGTACCAGTTGCTACTAACACAGGACATTGGAAAAAATATGTCTATGGTAAAGCCACAGCGATTTGTTTTCTCTACGATACGCGATTGAGATTTTTGGTAGATGGAAAAGATGAAGGTAAGGGTGCTCCTATGTCCTGTGCAATGATTTATTGGGGTAAAAACTTCCAGTCTTTCTTTGATGTGTTCATTAAATATGGTGCAGTAGTAAATATCGAAAATTTACGGGATGTAAAAATAGGCTGTATCAATAAATGCGATCGCTGTTAGAGTCCCGACTTCTTAAAGAAGTCGGGTATCTAACAGCAGGAAGCAGCTATATTAATCTTGAAACACCATAATACTCCCCGAATAGCAAGCCACCCAAACCTGATTAGTTTCTGGATCGTAAGTAATGCCGATCGGACTTGCATTCACATTCACCGTTTGCA
>DMYK01000254.1:12386-12649 GCA_003483675.1 Microcoleaceae cyanobacterium UBA11344 | reverse complement strand
CAATAGATGAAAGCAATCTGACTCCCGAACAAGTTGCAATTTTGGTAGGCCCAAACGGTGATGTACTAGATGCCATTCAGTACCTCTGCAACACGGTTCTGAATATAGCTCACGAACCAGATGAGCCAATTGCTTACACAGTTGAACTCAATGGCTATCGAATTCGTCGCCAAGCGGAATTGCACTCAATGGCAGAATCCGCAGCAGAGCAAGCCCGCACAACAGGAGTTGAAGTTGAACTCAAATCCTTATCTTCGGCAGAA
>DMYK01000254.1:11268-12348 GCA_003483675.1 Microcoleaceae cyanobacterium UBA11344 | reverse complement strand
CGATCGCAGGTTGGTAGTGCGGCGGCGTTGACGGTGGAAAGGAGCGATCAAAAAGAAAAAAGGATAAAGGAGAAAGGATAAAGTGAAAAATTAGCTTTTCCTTTTGAATTTTACCTTTGGCTGTGAGCACAGGAGGGCGAAAGATTAATATGGAGACAATTTATATCCCTCATCTACTCCACAAATCAGAGCGGAAAGAGGCGATCGAATTTGAAGAATTTATACCCGATTTAGAAACTCTCACTCCGGTGCGAGGTAGCTTGGAAGTTACACACCAAGGAAATTATCTGGAGGTGAAAGGGAAAGCAGAAACCATTGTCACCCTCACCTGTCACAGATGCCTGAAACAGTACAATCACCGCTTGAGACTCAAATCATCGGAATTAATCTGGCTAGATGAAGCAGTCACTCAGCCCGATTCAAGATCGGGAGAAATAGAAGTTGATTTAGATGATTTGGTGGAAACTTTGCCACCTAACGGCTACTTTAATCCGGGAGAGTGGATCTACGATCAACTGTGTCTGGAAGTGCCCCACAAACAGATCTGCGATCCTAAATGTGCGGGAATCATTTTAAATGATGATGCTCCCAATACAGAAAGCTCAGAAACTATATCTGATAGTCGTTGGGCATCTCTGAAGTCACTTAAACAACAATTGCCTTAGTCGTTTGATTAATGACTACTGACTACAGACTAATGACTAATTTTAGTGATGAATTTGAACTGCTGTTACGATCGCGCTACCCCCTAATCTACATTCCCACAAGGGAGGAAGAACGGGTAGAAGTGGCGATCGCCCACAGTGCCAAAAAACAAGGCTCTCGCGCTGTCTACATCTGGGATTTTGTTGACGGCTACCAAGGAAACCCCAACGATGCAGGTTTTGGTAAACGCAACCCCTTACAAGCTTTGGAATTTCTCGAAAAGTTGCCCGCCTCTGCCCCCGCAATCTTTATTCTGCGGGACTTTCAGCGGTTTTTAGAAGATGTGGCAATTTCCCGCCAACTGCGGAATTTGGCGAGACGCCTCAAATCTCAACCCAAAAATATTGTCATCGTATCTCCGATCGTTTCGATCCC
>DMYK01000254.1:7562-11206 GCA_003483675.1 Microcoleaceae cyanobacterium UBA11344 | reverse complement strand
GGCTATCGGACAGGCGATAGAAGGGCGTTTGGTGGATGAAATGGTGCGCTCCTGTCAAGGGTTGTCGATCGAACGAATTCGGCGAGTTTTGGCAAAGGCGATCGCCACCAAAGGCCAACTCCATGCCGACGACGCAGAACTGATTTTAGAAGAAAAACGCCAAACTATCCGCCAAACTCAAATTCTAGATTTTTACCCAGCCCGCGAAAATATCTCCGATATCGGCGGTTTGGACAATCTCAAAGAATGGCTACTGCGACGTGGCAGTGCTTTTTCCGATCGAGCTCGCCAATACGGTTTGCCCCATCCCAGAGGTTTGTTGTTGGTAGGAATTCAAGGAACCGGAAAATCTTTAACTGCAAAGGCGATCGCCCACCACTGGCATTTACCTTTACTGCGTTTAGATGTCGGGCGACTGTTTGCCGGATTAGTCGGGGAATCTGAATCCCGCACCAGACAAATGATTCAGCTAGCGGAAGCTTTAGCGCCTTGCGTGCTGTGGATTGACGAGATTGACAAGGCTTTTGCGGGATTCGATGGTAAAGGCGATTCGGGGACTACTAGCCGGGTGTTTGGGACTTTTATTACTTGGCTGGCCGAAAAAACTTCCCCTGTATTTGTAGTTGCAACTGCCAACAACATTCAGTCTTTGCCGCCAGAATTGCTCAGAAAAGGTAGGTTTGATGAAATATTTTTTGTGGGTTTACCTAGTCAGGAGGAACGGCGAGCGATTTTTGAGGTACATTTATTGCGGTTGCGATCGCACAGCATCAAAAATTACGATGTAGAGCGCTTGGCTTACGAAACTCCCGATTTTTCAGGAGCCGAAATCGAGCAAACTTTGATTGAAGCCATGCATATTGGGTTTAGCCAGAATCGAGATTTCACCACAGATGATATTTTAGAATCAGCTAGTCAAATGGTACCCTTAGCCAGAACGGCTCAAGCACAAATCCAGATACTTCAAGATTGGGCTGCTGCGGGGAAAGCTCGTCTTGCTTCTCGATACGGCAGCTTAAGTCGCCGAATTCAGGGATAGAATTCTTCCTTCAATTGTCAATTAATTAATTGCGGTTTATGAGCAGTGTATATAGTGTATTCAAGTTTTTAGTCGGTTTTCTCTTAGCGATCGTGCTCATGGCAGGTGCTAGCGTGGCTGCTGCACTTTACTTTGCGGCGAAGTTAACTACATTACCTGAAAGACCTGTTTTTCCTAACGACAAAACAGCAGTTCAGATTGCCGGCGCGAAGCCGAAGTCAACAGCAAAAGCTAGCCCTGTTTCTGACTCTAGCGACAGCCCCTCCCCCAAACCGCTGGAACCGGGAGCCTACAGAGCTATGGTAACTCAGCCGATCGGCTTGATTCTCCGGGATACTGGTAGCCGAGACTCGAACCGGATTGGCGGTGTTGCTTACAAGGAAAAAGTGGTGGTTTTGGAAGATTCGCCGGACAAAGAATGGCAGCGAATTCGGGTTGAGGATGGCAATCGCGAAGGTTGGGTGAAGGGTGGTAATACTGAAAAAGTCGAGGGGGAATAAGAGAGGGAGATCGGGAATTGGGCATTGGGAATTGGGAATTGGGCATCGGGTATCGGGCATCGGGTATTGGCAGTGAAAACTTTCTGCTTTCTTCTCTCTTCCATCTTCCATCTTCCATCTGCTTTCTTCTCTCTTCCATCTTCCATCTTCCATCTGCCTTCTTCCATCTTCCATCTTCCATCTTCCATCTTCCATCGCCTCCCTTCTTCCTAGAAATATGTTAAGAAACATAGCTAAATTTTAAGCTTAGTTGCAAAAATGAGGGGTTGTCACCCCACAAACAGCGAGAGTGGTAACTTTGATGACAAGATGTCAGCCTCTTTGGCAACATATCAGATTCAAAGTTATCTAGGATCAAAAAATATGTACGATAAACGTCCCGATCGAGATTGGGCCACTGCTGCTGTTACTGCGGCTTTAGGAGCTGGGGTTGTCACCTCTTTTGCCGTCAGCAGAGGGCAAAATCCTCTGGTAGCTTTGGCAATTACGGTTTTTGCAGCGGGAGTAGCTTTAATTTGCGATCGATTTGGCTTAATTTAAGGAACATCCCACTCTTTGACCTCTTTGACAACATACTGAATCAGCAGTACACAAAATCCCCGCCCCTCTTTGACAACATCTGCAACTAGCAAAGACGGGGATTTTTTTGATCTCTTTGATATAATTTCTTTGAAAACATACTATGGCGGGCGCAATAAGTAGTATTTTTAGCGACAGCCGGATAGAATATTAATGAATAAGAACTAAAAACAGTTCATCTCTTTGATAACATCCCAGCCTGAAAGGCTAAGTAGTGCCTCAAACTCTCTTTGATAACTCTTTGATCGCATACCCTGAGTCTCGCATCTCTAGAATCGGCAATGCTATCTTGGCTATGATCTGTAGTTATTTTTGAGTGTAAATTTTTTTTACAAAACGGGTGCTTCGCATCAACAGGTAGAACTTAGCCTTGATAGATCCCAAGCCGGCCACTCTTCGGTAACATCTCATTTCTTTGATAATATCGGTCGTTTGCTCACACAACCCATCCACCTCTTTGATAACATCTCACACTAAAAAGTTATGGAATCCCTTGCCTATCTCGAACTTGTTCTTGCTTCGGAAGCACCCACAGATTCTAAAATCTGTGAGGGGCTGAAGTGGAAACATCTATCCAGTCAGACTTACATCCATTTGCTGTCTCTGGCTTTAATGCTGTCGGTTTTGAGTGCAGCTAGTTCGGCTTTTGCTCAAATAGATCCAAGATACCCTAATGTGCGATCGGTTCAAGATCAATTGCGGGAGCTCGGCTATTTCAACAGAACTTCCACCGGTCAACTGGGCCCGGTGACTCAACAAGCTCTAACCAACTTCCAGCGAGACTATCAACTGTCGCTGACTGGAAGGCCCGATCGAGATACAGTGATCGCGCTCAATAGTTTGGCGGGCCTTGACACTCAACCTTTGAGAACCTCTTTGACAAATTCTGTGACAACATACTATACAAATTATCGGGAGTTGCATTTTGGCGATCGAGGTGCAGATGTTTCGTCTCTTCAGCGCAGGTTGCAGCAGCTAGGCTATTTCAATACACATCCAACTGGCAGTTTTCGCGAAGTTACTCTACAAGCCCTTAAAGCCTTCCAGCGAGTTAATCGACTGCGAGTGACGGGTGTTGCTGACAGCCAAACTTTAGCTTTGCTGTTTAGCCCAACAGCTCCCTTTGAGCCTGTGACGATTCCTGGCAATCTTTCGGGTAATGGTGGTTGCAAGGGGCTGCGGTTCGGGGATAGAGGCCCAACTGTAGACTTGATTCAGCGACAGTTAAAAGTTTTGGGCTATTTTGAAGGCTCAGTAGATGGCAAGTTTAGAGAACGCACTCTCTACGCTGTGTCAAGTTTCCAGCAAGATCACAATCTTGTTTCTGACGGCTGCGCTGACACTGCTACTTTGATTGCTATAGATTCAAAGTTGAGGGCATTTGCGCCGACTCCGACTCATTTCGATCGGCACGATCATGAATCTAGTCGCTCCGGCTACACTCGCAGACAAGTAGTGGCCCTGCAAAGGCAGTTGCAAGAATTGGATTATTACAATGGCTCGATCGACGGTGTTTTTGACTCAGA
>DMYK01000254.1:3541-7534 GCA_003483675.1 Microcoleaceae cyanobacterium UBA11344 | reverse complement strand
CGCAATACTCAGGTGACATTAAACAGAGTCCTCGCACAGAGGAGAACCCCACAAGAATTCACACTGCGACGGGGCGATCGAATCCCTGCTGTGCCGATTAGCAGCAGTTCCAACTCTCGATCGAGCATCTTGCAGTTACAAAGGCGATTGCAAGACCTCGGCTTTTACAATGGTCCGCTGAGTGGAGTTTTTGATGCTCCGACAGGAGCCGCCCTCGACCAAGCTCAGCGCAGTTACGGGGTCAGCAGTGACGATTTGTTCAGCCAAACTTTCTAGCAGTTGCACCGCTAGGTTTTGTTAATTGTTGTAACAATTCGTAGTTGAAATGCGAAAATAGGTGTATAATCACTGGTCTGAATCCGGGGCGTTGCCGTTTTGGGCGATCGACCTCGGACAAGACCAATTGCTAGAAACCAAAGACGGCCATCCCATTCTCAAAGCTTCGTGACAAACAGTATGAATGGTCAACTGGCAGTCTAGCAGGTGCAACCCTGACTTTTCAGCTTGCTTCATGCCAATTTTTAAGATCGAATCGTTGTTAAATTCGATCGTTCTGTTGCACTGAACGCAGACTAGGTGGTGGTGGTGGTGCGGGTAAGGCTGGTTTATTTCATAGTGTTTGTGACCTTCTGCTAGTTCGAGTTCCCGGAGAAGGCTCATCCTTGCCATTAACTTTAAAGTTCGGTAAATGGTGGACAAGCTAATGTTTTCCCCGCGATTTTTTAACAAAGTGTACAAATCCTCGGCGCTCAGGTGATTGCCTTTGGGGAGGTTCTGAAAAACGTGCAAAACGGTTTCCCGTTGGGGAGTCATCCGCCAGCCTTTGTCATTGAGTTCGGATTTAAACGAGGACGCGGTATAAAGTGCCATAGTGACCCTCTCAAGAAAGTCTGCCTATTGACAATAATACACAACGAGCGGGATATTTTTCAAATATCAAAGCTGATTGAAAAAAGGTTGACCAAAAAATCTGGTTTTTGATATAGCAACCGCCTGGACAGTTAGGATACTTCTGGTCATTGAACCCTGAGCGGAGCGTTGCACGCTCGCGTAGTCGAAGTGCCGAAGGGCTCAATGACCTAAGCACCTTGGCGACTGCTATACTTTCTGAAGAAAGCAGAGCCCCGATTTCTTTAAGAAGTCGGGGCTCTAACAGCTATGGCATTCTGGTTTAGGCAACTTTAGCCCAAAGACTCTAGATAGTCGCGAACGCGGTTGCGACGCTTGGGCTGGCGTAGCTTTTGCAAAGCTTTAGCTTCAATTTGGCGGACTCGCTCCCGGGACAAGTCGAGAGCACGACCAATTTCTGCCAGGGAGTAGGGGTGTCCGTCACCCAAACCAAACCGCATCAAAATTACATCTCGCTCGCGGCTGGTTAAATCTGCCAAGAGTTGCTGCAAGTCGCGGTGCAGGGCTTCTCGCATCAGCATTTCTTCCGGGGAGATGGAAGGGGTTTCGAGCAAGTCGCCGAGCTCGGTATCTTTCTCGTTGCCCACTTTAGTTTCTAGGGATACAGAGCGAGGTACTCGCAGCAAGACATCCCGCACTTGGTGCGCTGTCATGTTCAACTCGATCGCAATGTCTTCGATCGTAGCTGTGCGGCCTTTTTCTTGAGAAATTTTGCGCTGGGCTTTTTTTATTTTGTTAAGTTTCTCGGTGATGTGTACCGGGAGGCGGATGGTACGGCTTTGAGTAGCTATAGCCCGCGTAATTCCCTGGCGAATCCACCAGTATGCGTAAGTGCTAAACCGATAGCCCCGAGTCGGGTCGAACTTTTCTACAGCTCGTTCCAGTCCGAGAGTACCTTCTTGTATTAAATCCAACAGTTCTAAACCGCGATTTTGATATTTTTTGGCTACTGAAACCACCAGGCGCAGGTTCGCCTTGATCATGTGGTCTTTTGCTTCGATGCCTTCTGCTTGAATTCTTTCGATCGTCTCCACCGTCATCTCTGCTATCTCGGCCCAGTGGCGTTTGCCTTCGACCATAATTCGCTTGAGTTCAGGTACGTCAGAGATACCGGCTGTCGTGGCCCAGCGTTCCAGGGAAGGTCTGTGCCCCAATTGTGCAGCCAAGCGATCGCGCACCTCGATTAAATGCACGAATCCCTGAATCTTGCCTTCCTGCTGCTCTGCGGCGGTGTTACGCAATTCCAGCAATTTGATATAGCGCTGAACTTTTTGGGCTTCGGAGACTTCCTCGTCTCGACCTAAAAGACGAACCCGACCTATTTCTTGGAGGTACAGGCGCACTAAATCTGTAGTGCGACGGCTGGCATTTTTTGGCAATTTGGCGTCATGGTCTGCATCAGAGGCCTCTGTTGCATCTTGGTCGATGAGTTCGTCCCCAGCTTCTTCAGCATCTTCATCCAACACATCATCTTGCAAGGGATTGACTCGCAGTCGTTCGTCGAATTCAGCTTCAGCGTAAAAAGAGGTGGCTGGCATAGTGATTTTCTCAGTTGCTCCGGGTGAAAAGATGCTACGCTTAGCGGTCATTTGTATTTATGATGCCCATTTTGTTAAGACGAAGCATCACCGCTATTTGTTTCTCTATGAATTTTCCTGACCTTTCTACTGTTGGCCGATCGAACTTTGGCTGCCCATCTTGTTTTAGTAACTTTCAGGAAAATGCCAAGAACTTTCTGATGTAACAGGTTGAGGCCCCGGAAAGTGCGTTGTACTTCTCTGTTTATGTAGCTAGTATAGAGAGTGACTAGCTAAAAACAAGTGACTTTCGTCAGAAGTTAAGTTAATCTTCATCACCGATCGGCTGGTTCCCGATCACTTCTCAAAATTCCTGGTCTTTTTAATAAAACTTTATATAACTCTCTGAGCGATCTATAAAAGCAATAAACCCTTAACCTACGTTAGATCCCGCAGTTTAAGGGTTTATTGCTTTGTGGCGATTCCCTGGCGACGGGCTGGGGAGGTGCCAGAAAATTAAAATTAGTGGCGCGGGTAAAGTTTCATCAGTTCCCTCACCTGTTCGGCGTGATAAGAACTGCGAGTTAAGGGAGAAGCGACAACTTGCAAGAATCCCAAAGATTCGCCAAACTCTCTCCAAGCATCAAACTGTTCCGGCGGCACAAAGTTTTCCACATTCAAATGCTTTGGAGTTGGTTGCAGGTACTGTCCAACTGTCAAAAGATCGCAGCCCACAGCCCGCAAGTCCTGCATGGCTTCCCGAACTTCCTCGTCTGTTTCTCCCAGTCCTAGCATAATGCCAGATTTTGTGTAAACCTCTGGTGCAAGTTCGCGACTGCGCCTCAATAATTCCAGGGTGCGATCGTAATTTCCTTGTGGCCGCACCTTCCGGTAAAGTCGCTTTACAGTTTCGGTGTTGTGGTTGAGTACCTCCGGCCGGGCTGCGAGAATAGTTTCTAAAGCTTGCCAGTTGCCGCACAAATCGGGAATCAAAACTTCTATAGTTGTATCGGGCATCGCCGATCGCACCGCTTGAATGCACTGCACGAACTGGGATGCACCCCCATCGGGCAAATCGTCACGGTTGACCGAGGTAATCACGACATGGTTGAGTTTGAGGCGCTTCACTGCTTGCGCCAATCTTTCCGGTTCCGTCGGATCTAGAGGTTGAGGCTTTTTCTCAAAGTCAATGTCGCAGTAAGGACAGGCGCGGGTACAGGCTGGGCCCATAATTAAAAATGTGGCAGTACCTGCATTGAAGCACTCGCCGATGTTGGGACAGGATGCCTCTTCGCAAACCGTATTCAGGGCTAAATCCCGCAAAATTTCTTTGACGTTGCCGACGCGCTCCCACTGGGGGGCTTTGACTCGCAACCACTGTGGCTTAACTGTCACGCCTGTCTCCGCCTGAGTAGTGTTTTACAAATTATTATATACGAGCTTGTTCAATTTTGACTTGTATGTGATATCTTAAAAACATAGTGACTAAATTCGGGATGTAGCGCAGCTTGGTAGCGCACCTCGTTCGGGACGAGGGGGTCGCAGGTTCAAATCCTGTCATCCCGAT
>DMYK01000254.1:0-3534 GCA_003483675.1 Microcoleaceae cyanobacterium UBA11344 | reverse complement strand
GCTACTCTCTTTCAAAACCGCTCCTTGGCCTAAGTCCTAAATTTGGAGGCGGAGCCGATCGAGCTTCATTACCAGGCAGAGCCTGGTAACGAGAAGAACGAGAAGAATTAGCCTTTTAAATGCTTAAGTTGCGCCGCAAAAAGCTTTCTAAGGATTCCATTTTGATGCTGTAAATAGATTCCAAGTTTTGCACTTCTTCGGGAGTGCAGAAAAACTCGTTACCCAGCAATACCCGCAAAGTTCCTAAGTCTTTTTGAGCTTGAGGATTCAATAAACCCAAAGCATTTCGCAAGCCGTCAAACACAACCAGCGGCGGGTTGATTACGATCGGTTCGCGATTGAATAAGCGTCCAAAAATGCGGGCAATTTCGTCTCTTGTCAGCACATCCGGGCCGCCGACTGGCAAGATTTGGTTGCGGGCATCTTCAACAGTTGGCGAGTCTACTGCAATATGAGCTAAGTCGTCGGTACTGACAACAGATGTGCGGTTTTTGCCGTCGCCAATTAGCAGGTAAAGTCCGGTTTCTCGAAATCTTTCTGCTAGCGGTAACAAGCTGGAAGCAAAACCGGCTGGCCGCAAGATTGTATAATTCAATCCGCTGTTTTGCAGGTATTTTTCTACTTCTCGCTTGGCCTTGAATACTGCGGAATCTTCGTATCCGCGATCGACTCCCAGTACAGAAAGAAATACAAAGTGCTTTACTCCGGCTGCTTTGGCGCAGTCGATCAATTCTATGTTAGCGCGGTAGTGTACTGCTTGAACGTCGCCGCCGGTGCCGTGGGTGCTGATGATGTATTTCACGCCTTGGCAGGCTTTTTTAATATCTTTGTCTTGTTTCAAGTCGCCGATAAAAATCTCGGCCCCTCGGTTTTCTAGTTCTGAGTAGCGAGATGCGAGGCGAACAAATGCGCGAACAGGCTGATCTTGCTGTCTGATTTCTCGTACAATTCGGCGGCCTAGGGCGCCTGTTGCTCCGGTTACTAAGAACATGATTTTTGNNTTGGTTGTTATGGGAGAAGAAAGTTCGGCAACGGATTTTGTAGCGGATTTAACGGATTGAAGAAGGAATCTTCTGCAAGGGGTTTGAGAAACCCAGTTTCTTAAATCTCTGGTTGTTAAACCTAAGATTTAGGATAAGCTGTCGCGCATTTGAATGGTATATTTGGAACGGGCTAGAAGCCCATTCCACAAGAGTTTGATTGATGATTTACACACAATTTAAATCTAGAACAGCTTAGAAACAGGGGTTTTTGCCTNNTTTTATTTATAACTCATAAATCAAATTTCGACAATTACCGGGGTGTGGTCGCTGGGTTTGACCAATTTTCTGGGAGCAATGTCTATTGTACAGTTTTTTGCTTGTTCGTACAGGGGAGGGCTGAGATAATGGTGGTCGATTCTCCAGCCGTTGTTGCGGGGAAATGCGGCGGCGCGGTAGTCCCACCAGCTATAATGGCCGCCTTCTGATGTGAATTTGCGAAAGGGGTCGTTTAATCCTAATTCTATGATTTCTGTGAGTGCGAGGCGTTCGGGGACAGATAAGCCGACGGAGTTAGCATTGGCTTTGGGATTGTGGATATCTCGATCGTCCGGGACGATGTTGAAGTCGCCACAAATGCACAAGTTGGGGGATTTGTCTAGTGCTATTTTGAGGTATTCTTGCAGCAGTTTGAGCCACTTTAGTTTGTACTCATATTTCTCGCTGCCGACTTCGGAACCGTTGGGAACGTATACGCAAATGATGCAAATATCGTCTATAACCCCGGCTATTAGGCGTTTTTGTTCGTCAAACATACCTGTGGTTTCGTCGCCGAGAATGGGGGCAAATCCGCTGCTAATTTGCTCTAGGGGCGATCGGCTAAAAATGGCGACGCCGTTGTAGGATTTTTGACCGGAAATGTAACAGTTGTAGCCGAGGTTGATGAAGGATTCTAGGGGAAAGTCTTTGTCTATGACTTTGGTTTCTTGGAGGCAAAGAACGTCTGGGGAGTTTGTTTGCAACCAGCTAGTAACCTGTTCTGAGCGGGTGCGAATTGAGTTGACGTTCCAGGTGGCGATTTTCATTAATATAGTAATCCTAAAGGTTAGGTGAGAGGGAGAGCGATCGCACCTATTTTAACCTATTTGATTCACTTCAACTCACTTGATTTGATAAATATAAGCATCTTCGATCCACGTCTGATTAATCCGATCGTTCGTCATTCTTCTGCCTGATAAGTCTAAATTCCAATCTTGTTGTATCTGACGTAAGCCCTCAATTAAGTCATGTTTTGGGCTTACTGCTACAATGGCTGTCCAATCGATTTTCAATTCAGGTTTAACTTCGCGAAAGACTGACAGAATTTCCCCATAAGTTTTAAGAGGCCCTTTGCTATCGTACAGAGGTGAGGTGAGCATCAGCCGCCATGTTTCTGGCCCTGGTGCGTAGTTCCAGAGAGCAGAATCAACTGATAGATCTGCTAAATTGAGAGCATCTATTAGTCTTTGACCTTCTGCTATTTCTTGACTTAATAATGTTGCTGTAGCCATTGTAAAACTCCGTGAGTGGGGTCAGTAATTGCTAAGTATAGCAACCGCCAAGGCGCTTAGGTCGCTGAGCGTAGTCGAAGCGTCGAAGAGTTCAATCACAAGAAACCTCCTAACTGCCTTGGCGGTTGCTATAAGTACAGATTCAAGACTTACGATCAATGCCAAAGAAACCGGGTTTTTCACCAGTGTTAAAGGTAGGGATACAGTATCTATGTAAAAAAACCCGGTTTCTGCATAATTCCTAATATTGATAAGTTTATCAGTTTTTGTTGTTGGTTTTGTTGATTATATATTCTCTGATTACTGGCGCGATCGTGAAGTACGATCGCCCATTTTGTTTTACTGTTTCAACTAATGACCGCCGTCCTAAAGATTGTACGACATTTAATAGTTCTGCCGGTGATAGTTGCAGGTTTTCTGGTATTTTTGAGATGTCGGCTGGTTCGGGGGTACTTGCTAGCCAAGCGATAACTTGTTGTTCGGATGCGGTTAGGCGATCGCAATGCTGGTGCAGGAGTGATTCTAAGTCACCTAAGAATAGGGTATCATAGGATAGGAATTCGGAAACGCTACCGCCGAATAAGTCTTGAATCAATGTGGCAACTATATTTAACCATAAGGGATTGCCTCGGTAAAGGTCGAGCAGTTCTGACCATTTCTCCGGTTCTGCTAAACCTTTTTCTCTGAATATTTCTTGTGCTTCGGGGCCTAAACCGTTGAGTTGCAGGGATTTGCAGGGGCGGTTTTCGCCTTCTAAGGCGGCTATTTCTCTGGGTTTTTCCCAACTCAGTAGCATTAGACAACTGTTGTGGGATGATTCTGCTATTTGTTTGAAGAATGGGCCGTAATTTTCATATCCAGGTTGGTAATTTCCTGCGAGTTGTTGGCTGCTGAAGATAGTTTGGATATCATCGAGGATGATCAGACAGCGGTGCGATCGTAAATAGTTGATTACCCCCCCCAACCCCCCCTTGCTAAGGGGGGGAGAAAGAGGTTGAATCTCT
>DMYK01000221.1 GCA_003483675.1 Microcoleaceae cyanobacterium UBA11344 | reverse complement strand
ATGCTCCGCATACAGCACTGGCTTCCTGATTCACTGGGATGTGCTTTCTATACCGAAATATAGCGAGTCTTACCGTCCCTCCCCAGGCAGGAGTCCTAGTTCCTAAGACCCATGTTTTTTCTGGCAACACGCCCCTTTAGCTTGGTTTTCGCATTGGGGATCATGGTCAAGATATGCTTATTCTATCATTGATTCGCTGTCGCTTAATTTGTTTTGGGCTGCGCTTTCATCCCGTCGCTCATCCTTGTAAACGGATAGAGCGCGGGACTTCCCGTTCGCATTTGTTAAGCCCGATTAAGTCCTGTCTTTGGTGCAGGACTCTCTTTAATAACATACTTGTCTGGTGGAAGGGCGATCGGGCTCTAATCGGAATTATGCACCAACTCGATCTGTAATCTCAAATCTCAAATCTTAAATCTCAAGTCTCAAATCGCTTGACATCGCCAACCTAAATAGTTGCGAACAAACCAGCAAGGTGTGCAGTGCGTGCCTACTGTTGATTAGCATCAATTATTTGGTAGGTCTACCGTATTTTTACTGATTTTATGCCCGGTCTCGACTCGAACTACATCAAAAAATATACGTCCACTCGATCTAAATGCTAATCTATCTATAGGTAGATTTTTGCAAATGTAGTACAGCCCACACTGCGAACCTGATTTCTAGTAGTGGGGACTGGTTGCTATACCGATTAACTGAGCTGTAAGATAATCATTAGTTTCTAGGAGGCTTGGATGCCCGATCGCTCTGGATACACAATCGACTCTATTCTGCACGAAGGTGTCCAAACGATTATCTATCGGCTACGGCTCGCCACTCTCGATCGATCGGCTATACTCAAACTCCTCAAGTCAGAATATCCTCCCCTCGCAGATATTACCAGTCTCAAGCACGAGTATCAAATCCAGAAAGACTTAGATGATCCCAGCATTGTCAAAGCTTATAGCATCGAAACTTTTGACGATCGCCTGGGGGTGCTTTTAGAAGACTTTGGCGGAGTCTCGCTCAAGCAAATGCTATCGACTCAAAAACTATCGCTGGCTAGTTTTTTGAAGATTGCGGTGCAACTCGCACAAGCTTTGATCTGTGTACACAAACACGACCTTATTCATAAGGATATTAAACCAGCCAATATTATTATCAACCCGATTAGCGGAATTGTTAAACTAACCGATTTTAGCATTGCTTCCCGCGTTAGTCAAGAAACTGGGACGCTCAATCCCGACCAAATCCAAGGAACCCTGGCCTATATGTCGCCGGAACAAACAGGGAGAATGAACCGCACCCTTGACTACCGCAGCGACTTCTATTCTCTCGGCGTTACCTTTTATGAAATGCTGGCGGGACAGTTACCTTTTCAAAGCAATGACCCTCTTGAACTGGTTTATTGTCATCTGGCTAAGCAACCTGTATCGGTGCAGCAATTCAATCCTGAAATACCGGACGCGATCGCACAAATTGTCGCGAAACTGATGGCAAAAAATCCCGAAGACCGCTATCAGAGTGCCTTGGGACTGTTGGCAGATTTGCAGCAATGTTTTGACAAATTTCAAACTACAGGTAAGATGATCGCCGAGCTAGAAAACATGAATTATTGGGCAGAGAATGCCCCGGTAAATTTTCAGTACAAGGAGGATTTGGCAGCAGCCGAACGCTGTCGGATGTTGGGACAAACTTATGAAGCGATGGAATTGTACGATCGGGCAATTCAAGGAGCCGTCGAAAACGGTTGCATCGAGGCAGAAGCATTAGTCAATGAAATCGCTGCTAAATTCTATCTAGAACTCGGCAAGAAAAAGATTGCCAAAGCCTACATGACTGAGGCTTATTTCTGTTACGCTCGATCGGGAGATACTGCCCAAGCAAAACATTTGGAAAAACAATATCCAGAGCTGATATTCGCCACCCAAAAGAACGCAGATTCCGAACCAGCGGCTGCAAGTAGCAGCATCGCACAGGTAAAAAGCTGCACAACAACCAGCAGCAGGATTCTAGATTTAGTCGCGATCGTGAAAGCCTCTGTCGCCATCCAGAGCGAAATTACTTCAGATAATTTACCCCGCACTCTTCTGCACATCCTTCTAGAAAGTGCAGGCGCTGAAAAGGGCTGTCTGATTTTGAAAAAGTCCGATCGCCTATTTATTGAAGCCATTGATTGCGGTCAAGATTTTGGTGAGATTGTCCTGGAATCTACACCCGTTGAAACCAGCGAAGACGTGCCAATTTCGCTGATAAATGAAGTCGCCATAACTCAAAAGCCTGTAGTTGTCAACAATCTCGCTGCTGAAAAAAATTACCAAACCGATCCTTACATCCAACGCCAGCAACCCAAGTCGGCGGTGTGCGCTCCAATTTTTTATCAAGGTAAGTTAATCGGTATCTTTTATCTCGAAAACAATCTAACAATAGGTGCTTTCACGATCGCCCGCTTGGAATTGCTGCAACTCCTCACATCCCAGGTGGCCATCGCCATCAAGAATGCCCGTCTTTATGCCCGCGAACAACAAAACTCCAAGCAGTTGCAGCAATCTTTGCAGGAATTGCAAGAAACACAAGTTCAACTGGCACACCAAAAAGAACAATATCGCAGGATTTTTGAAGCCGTCACTGATGGCATTTATATCAATGATTTGGAGACGGGAGAAATCGTTGAAGTCAATCCAGCAGTGCTTCGCATCTACGGCTATTCCTATGACGAATTTGTCCGCTTAGCCCCTACCGATTACATTCATCCTGACAGTTTTCCCCGGTTCGCATCCTATCTCGAAACTCTGCGGGCGAACCAACCTTTTCAGTGTCAAAATGTTAATATACGGAAAGATGGCACGCTTTTCGATTTGGAAGTGTTCGCAACAACTTGTACTTACAATAACAAACCCCACGGATTGGCAATTTTGCGGGATATTAGCGATCGCAAACAAATTGAAAACGCCTTGCGGAAGTCGGAAACCCAGCTTGCAGAGCAACAACAAACCCTGAAAGCAATTCTCAATGCCGCTCCGATTTGGATTTGGATGAG
>DMYK01000257.1:22832-25156 GCA_003483675.1 Microcoleaceae cyanobacterium UBA11344 | reverse complement strand
GTTTTAAACTACAATTGGTGGATTCCCGATGACGCCGATCGAACATTAAAAAAATTGTAGAGAATTCCTATGGACGCCATCACACTCTGGCAACGCTATCAAGACTGGCTTTACTATCACTCTGGATTGGGGCTTTACCTCGATATCAGCCGCATGGGCTTCAATGACGCTTTCGTCGCCACAATGAAACCCAAATTTGACAAAGCTTTCAAAGACATGGCAGCTTTAGAAGCAGGGGCGATCGCCAATCCCGATGAACACCGCATGGTAGGCCACTACTGGCTCCGAAACCCCGATCTCGCCCCTACCTCAGAACTCAAACAAGAAATAGTCGAGACATTACAACAAATCGAATCATTTGTCAAGAAAGTTCAAAGCCGCGACATCAAGCCACCCTTCGCTCCCCAATTTACCGATATTATCTCGATCGGCATCGGCGGTTCCGCCCTCGGCCCCCAATTTGTCGCCGAAGCTTTATCCCCAGACATTCCGCCCCTAGCAATACATTTTATTGACAACACCGATCCGGCGGGGATCGATCGCACCCTCAACCAAATCAAAGACAAACTCGTCAGCACCCTAGTAATTACTATCTCAAAATCCGGCGGCACCCCCGAACCCCGCAACGGCATGATCGAAGTTCAAAAAGCCTTCGCCGCCGAAAAACTCGACTTTGCCAAACAAGCAATAGCCATCACCGGAGTAGACAGCAAACTAGACAAATTAGCCAAATCCGAAGGCTGGATTACCACCTTCCCAATGGCAGATTGGGTGGGAGGACGCACTTCCGAACTCTCAGCAGTCGGACTTTTGCCAGCAGCTTTGCAAGGCATCGACATCCAAGCCATGCTCGATGGTGCTAAAGTCATGGACGAAGCTACCAGAATTCCAGAAATAAAAAACAATCCCGCCGCCCTTTTAGCCCTGAGTTGGTATTTTGCCTGCAACGGACGCGGCGAAAAAGATATGGTAGTTTTGCCGTATAAAGATTCACTGCTATTGTTCAGCCGCTACTTGCAGCAATTAGTCATGGAATCGATCGGCAAAGAGCAAGATTTAGACGGCAACATAGTTTACCAAGGCATAGCAGTCTACGGCAACAAAGGCAGTACCGACCAACACGCCTACGTCCAGCAATTGCGAGAAGGCGTGTCCAATTTCTTCTTAACATTTATCGAAGTTTTGGAAGACAGACAAGGCATTTCTCCTGAAGTAGAAACCGGCGTTACTTCAGGAGATTATTTGTCTGGTTTGTTGCAGGGAACTCGACAAGCTTTGTATGAGAATCAGCGAGATTCTATTACTCTGACAATACCGCAAGTAAACCCTCGGACGGTAGGAGCATTAATTGCCCTCTACGAAAGAGCAGTAGGTTTTTATGCTTCCTTGGTGAATGTCAACGCCTATCACCAACCGGGCGTCGAAGCAGGCAAAAAAGCCGCCGCTGCTGTATTGGACTTGCAAAAACAGGTACTACAAGTTCTCAAAGACGCTGGAACTCCTCTGTCTGTAGCAGAAATTTCCGAAAAAGCAGGAATGCCAGACCAAATTGAGATCATTTACAAAATTCTGCGGCATTTGGCCGCCAACGGGCGGGGCGTAGCTTTGGAGGGCAATTTCGGACAGCCGGCTACTTTGACTACAAGTTATCAGGGAAGTTAAACAGTAAAATTATAAATTAAAAGTGAAATTAGTCATTTTTAATTTTTACTGTTTAATTTTTACTTCTCGCCATGCCCTTGACAATTCTGGTTGCTGATGATGATTTCGCGACTCGCTTGTCGATTAACGATTATCTGGAAATTTTGGGTTATTCGGTTATTGCTGCTGAGAACGGCAAAGAAGCTCTCGATTTGGTAGAGGAATTTCAGCCACACTTGATTGTTACTGACATTACAATGCCTGAAATGGACGGCTACGAGTTCGTGCGGCGAGTGCGGACTCGTCCGGCTTTCCGCTTGTTACCGGTGATTTTTTTGACGGAACGCACGAGCACTGAGGAGCGGATTCGCGGCTATCAGATGGGCTGCGACAATTATCTGGCTAAGCCTTTTGAACTCAGTGAATTGGGGGTGGTAATTCGCTCTTTGCTCGATCGATACGCTCTCATCGCCCAGGCTTCGTCTCGCTCCCCGGAGCCAGAAATGATGCCAAAAGAGGCGCGTAGCAGAGTCAAGGACAAGGGAGAATTAGATGTTTTAACTCAAAACTCAGAAATGGGCGATCGCCCGTCTCCGGGCCCAAATTCTCCGAGTTTGACGCAGCGAGAGCAAGAAGTCTTAGATTTGCTGACAGAAGGTTTTTCTAATATTCAAATAGGCTCC
>DMYK01000257.1:22623-22755 GCA_003483675.1 Microcoleaceae cyanobacterium UBA11344 | reverse complement strand
GGAACACCATTTAATTGGGAATTGGTAATAGGGCATAGGGCATAGGGCATAGGGCATAGGGCATAGGGCATAGGGCATAGGGCATTGGGCATAGGTTATTTTTACCAACAAATCACCAATCACCAATCACCA
>DMYK01000257.1:15784-22426 GCA_003483675.1 Microcoleaceae cyanobacterium UBA11344 | reverse complement strand
ATCGAGAGCAAGAATATTCCGATAATTGTCCCTATCCATCGCCAGAATCAAATCAAAATTCTCAAAATCTTTCCTTTGAAATTGGCGGGCTGCGCCTAACAATTCAATGTCCCGCTTCCTGGCCGCCACAGCCATCCGCTTGTCAGGAGGGCTACCAATGTGATAGCCGCCAGTACCCGCAGAATCGCAGGTAATTCGATCGCCCAAATCGGCTTGTTCAATCAAGTGATTCATAATATTTTCTGCTGAGGGCGATCGGCAGATATTTCCTAGGCAGACAAATAATAATTTAGTCATTAGTTAGTAGTCATTAGTTATTTGTTATTTGTTATTTGTTATTTGTTATTTGTTATTTGTTACTCGCTTGGGGCTGCTAATAACCAATAACATTATAGCGTATTCCAGGTTTATGAAGTGTAGTAGGGACCAGGCATTGCCTGGTCCCTACGGGGATCGATCTGGGGTGTACTTCATAAACGTGGAATCTGCTGTAGTCTGCACAGTCAACAGTCAACAGTCAACAGTCAACAGTCAAATGACTGCTGACTAACAACTAATGACCAATGGCTTAAAAACCGGGGAGATTCAGTCCGCCGGTCAGTTCTTCCATTTTTTCCCGCATCATCATCGTAGACTTAGCGTAGGCATCCAGCATCGCCGCTGTAACGAGGTCAGAAACTACATCAGCACCTTCACCAAGAACATCCGGGGAGATGATCACGCGACGGGGCTCCTGGTTGCCGCTGAGAACAACTTTAACCAGGCCACCGCCGGCAGTTCCCTCAATTTCCATTTGATCCAACTCTTCTTGGAGCTTTTTAGCTCCTTCTTGAACCTGCTGAGCTTTTTTGAAAGCTTCAGTCAGTTCTTTCATTTTGCCCAGGCCGAAGCCAAATCCTTGTCCTGATTTTGTCATAACTACTGTGTGATGGTGTGTGTGGGCTGGCAGTCTGCCGTTTCTTTATTACTTTAATCATGCCCTAGAACGGAAACTCTCCCAGTATTCTAACTTCTGGCTCCAACAACAGCGACCACCGCTGCTGGACTTGCTCTTGAACGTGGCGGATCACTTGAAAAATATCATTAGCCGTTGCCGACCCGCAGTTAAGAATAAAGTTAGCATGGCGTTGAGCTACTTGAGCCCCGCCGATCTGGTATCCCTTGAGTCCTGCTTGTTCAATTAACCAGCCGGCTGCCTTCGGGCTGGGGTTACGGAAGACTGAGCCACAGCTAGGCAGGTGGTAAGGTTGACTGGTTCGCCGCGAGCTGAAATTATCGTTAGTTGCAGCCATTACTGCCGATCGATCGAATCCCGGCTGTAACTGAAAAGTCGCTTCTGTCACCAGCCGATCGCCCCCTTGCAGCACCGAAGTCCGGTAGCGGTAGCCCAACTCTTGAGGAGTCAGAATTTCTACCTTACCACCAGGGGAGAGGAGACGAGCATTGACCAGAAGATCCGCCGTACAGCCCCTGTGCGCCCCAGCATTCATCACCACAGCCCCCCCAACGGTGCCCGGTATACCGACAGCCCATTCGAGACCTTTCCAGCCCCGTTTAGCCGCTAACCAAGCGAGGCGAGGAATTGATTCCCCCGCCCCGGCTGTAACTTGACCATTTTCTGGATTAAAACTGACCTGTTTCAGGAACCGAGTGCCGACGACCAAACCGGACAATCCTCGATCGCTCACCAACAAATTAGAACCCGCACCAAGCAGAGTCACCGGCACTCCCGAGGAGGAGGCCCATGCAAAACTCGCTTGTAAAGCCTCTATACTGCGGGGAGCAACGTACCACTCCGCAGGCCCACCGACTCGGAAGGAAGTCAAGCCGGCCAAGGAAACTTGGGAGTTAATCTTACAGTCAGTTCCCCGCAAAGAAATAGGAGAATACACTCGCCGATTGTCCTTAACAGAGGAGTCATTCGAGATAGTCACCATCTTGCAAATCCTTAAAATTACCTTTTATTGAAGACTTGGTTGAGAACCTATTCACCCAACTTTTGTCCAGAGTCAGAGCGAGTCGCCAAACAGAACTATTGGTACAACCTGCTCCGCCCTGGCTGTCGAACCACCCCACTCAGGAATGAGCCAGCTAATCCGGGCGATCGGCTGCTTGATAAAAAGCCATCACCTCTGGAATAATCTGATTGAGATTCCCAGCACCCAGAAACAGAGCCAAATCTCCCGGTTGCAGATTTTGGGTTAAAAACTTACTTACTGACTCCAGAGCAGGCTGAAACTCCACCTGTCCGCCTTCTTTCGCAATCAAATCAGCAACCTTTTGCCCGCTAATCAGTCCTAAATTGGGTTCTCCAGCACTATAAATATCACAAGTGACAACCAAGTCAGCATCGCCAAAAGATTGAGCAAATTCTGGCAAAAATGTCAGAGTGCGGCTGTAACGGTGAGGTTGAAAAATGGCAACCACCCTTCCAGATTTGGAATTTTGTTCGCTACCTTCGATACGCAAGCGAGCTGCGGCCAAAGTAACGCGAATTTCGCTGGGGTGGTGAGCATAGTCGTCCACAAACAGGATGTCATTGTGAAAGCCCCGCACCTCAAAACGGCGGCGCGCCCCTTCAAAGCCGGCAATCGCTGAAGCAATAGCCGAAAACTCCAACCCCAACAATCGACCCACTGCTACCGCAGCCAGTGCATTGCTGAGATTGTGTTGGCCTAGCAACTTCAACTCCATTTCCCCCAGGAGAGAGCCTCGCTCCCAAACACGAGCTTTGGTACTTGCGGCTCCATACTCGACGCCCGAAGCCGTGTAGTCAGCACCGCTGTCCGGCTGCAAGCTATAGCTGACGTTCGGCCGCAGGCAATCTTTGACGATTTGGTCATCAATGCAGCCCACCAAAGTTTGACAGTTTTGGGCAAACACTTTAAATATGTCAATTACCTGGTCAAGGGTATCGTAATGGTCTGGATGATCCAGTTCCACATTCGTCACCACGCCAATTTTGGCTGCCAGCTTGACCAAAGAACCGTCGGATTCATCAGCCTCGGCAACCAAGTAAGGGCCTTCCCCCAGACGAGCATTGCCTTCCCAAGCGTTGACCTCGCCTCCCACCACTATGGTCGGGTCTAGGCCCGCAGCCAGCAGCATGAAGCCGATTAAGCTGCTCGTGGTAGTTTTGCCGTGAGTCCCCGCTACAGCGATGCTTTGGTAGTCTTGAATTAAAGCTGCCAACACATCCGAGCGATGAAAAATCGGACAGCCCAAATCCAAAGCAGCTCGATATTCGGCATTAGCTGGGTGAATTGCCGTAGAACATACTACTTGAGGCAATCCCAGAAATGCTTTGGCGGTTTTCCCGTTACCGTTCAATTTCAGAGCTTCGGCTGTCGCGACGGAAGTCCCTACCGTGCCGAAGACTCCCAAGGATCGGGCCAACTCCGGCCCGCCGCCCTGGCTGCGATCGTTTGGGGCTGTTTCAAATACTTCAAAATTGCTGGCGTCTTGACTCCAAAAAATATGAGTTCCCATTGCTTGTAAGCGCTGGGTTATGTGACTCGATTTAATGTCGGAGCCGTACACAGGCAACTTGCGTTTAGCTAGAATATAAGCAAGGGCTGACATTCCAATTCCACCAATACCAATGAAATGAAATGGTCTACCGCTGAAATCAACAGAACTTGGCATCTTCGTTCCTCACACACCACACCACGGCAATAACACGCGATATCATCTTTGTTCCCCCTGGTCGCTCCGCGCCCTACTTCGGCTGTGCTCAGTACAAGTAGCTGTACTCGGCACGGGGCAGGTGAGAGGAAAAGGGGGTCGGGGTTTATGTCGCATAACTACTCATCTTCGTCTTTCGGGAAACCGTTGCGCCTCAGAAGTGGTGAAACTCCCTGGCATCCCTGTTGCATTACAGGATAGAGGCTACCGATTTTGTTCTTTGTAGACCGGCCGAGCGTGGGGCGTTTAGTTGGTGGCGGTTGCTCACCCCCTACTCCCCTCGGATCAGACCCTATTGTTAGCCTTGACAATACTCTTTGATAACATCTAAAGGCTTCTTTGATCACATACGCGCCGACGACATTGGGTTCAACCCAATATGCCTGTTTAATCGTCAGCCGATTCAGCTCCAGACTGGCTTCGCATCCGTAGGCGCGAAGCGTCCTGAGTTATGCGTTGGATCAGATGACCTAAAAAAACGTAGTACGCGGGGTACACAGTCGGGTCAACTCTGGGCTTGAAAGCCCCGCTATAGTCGGCGGTGCGTGCGTAGTCGAACCATACTCCGATCGGCAGCGGCGGGTAGTTTACATCAAGAATTGTTTTTTAAGGATACAGTTCGCTAGAGATTTTGTACAAACATCTCTGCGCGTCCCTCAATTTTCGGGACTTGTAGAGATGTTTGTTTTGTATCCTATATGACTTGGTACGGTGTTGTTTTCCGGAACAGTCTCTGCTCGAATTTTGCAGGTCAGGGAGGATGGGGGTCTGTGGGCGGGGACAACCAACTATTTTCTGGCGATCGCATATTCCTGTAGGATTTTTTTCCATCCCCTTGCTGTGTTGGGATACGGCAGCAAAGGCCCCGCGATGTTTTTACGCCCGATGTGGGTTGAAACCCACAAAGACTTACCGATTTTAATGGGTCTAAAGCCCTGTCCTTCTAGGACGGCTTTTGTGACAATGTGCGGATGAACTCTCGAATAACATCCGTCTTAGTTCGTTTGGCAATCTTTGCATTTCGCTCAAGTATTTTCATTTCATGTTCTGGAAGTCTAATACTCAGTTGTTTTTCGCTCATTTGTGTAGGTAAATGCTACACTCATCCTAGTGGAACCAGGGTCATCAACCACTCTCAAAACCTAGGCGCGATCGGCAATGCACCGATGAATTCTGAAGTTAGGCGGTGGAAGGTTCGCGAAGCGTTGCACGCTCGCCCTTCGACACTTCGACACTTCGACTACGCGAGCGTGCGCCGCTACGCGAGCGTGCGCCGCTACGCGAGCGGGTAAACGCAGTCGTTGGGCTCAGGATCAACTCCGCCGATGTGTCGAACCATTCCGATGGGAAGAGCTTGAATCGGGTAAAAGCTGCAAGCATTAAGTACGGAGACTAAGAGTTTTTTCTGGTTTCTACAGTACAGCGGGGCACGCTGAAACTGGCTTCTGCAAGGGAGCAAAACGCTTGGGGAGAGACACGCCTCTGTCATAGTTCGGGCAACTAAGCTAAGGTAAGCGCACTCGTTGAACCAAGAATCCCCGTGCGTTCACGCCCGGGAGTGTCAACAAGACTACCACTTTGTATGGAAAAAGTAGCGATTTTGGGGGGGACTTTCGCTCCGGTTCACTGGGGGCATTTGTTGATGGCCCAGATGGCGACCAGTCAATTTGCGCTCGATCGCGTAATCTGGTCGGTCGATCGCGCCACTCCTCACAAGTCGCACAGTGTTTTGGCAATTTTTAACAAGTGGCGGGAAATGGTGGCTCTGGCGACGGCAGAGCGACCGGATTTTGGACTTTTACCCCTAGATACCAATCCCTCTCCTAGTGCTGCGATCGACTCTTTGCTGTATTTGCAAAATTTGGCGACAGAGGCTCAACTCTACTGGATTATTGGTGCTGATGCCTTCCAAACTTTGCCAAAATGGCCCCGGTGCGGGGAAATTGGGGGGTTGTGTGAGTGGTTGGTGGCCGGACGCGGCAGTGGGGGTGTTGAGGTGGGGCAGATGGGAAGGTCGATCGACTCTGCGGAGGATAAAATACTGATTCAGACGAATCATGTTTGCTCTGTTGTGGCGACACAGATGAGTCTCAGGGCTGTGCAAATTCGCTGGCAGGTTTTGGCTATGCCTGCGATCGAGGTTTCGTCGAGTTCGATCCGTTGGTACTATAGTCAAGGTCGTTCGATCGGGCATTTAGTCCCAGAGGCGATCGAGACTTATATTATGACTCATCAGCTTTACTCATAAAAAAAGGGTGTTGGGAATTGGGGATCATAACTGATTGTGCAGTGTAGACAAAAAGTGAGAAAGGATCAGCCTTTGCGATATGATCTTCTTTCATAGTCAATTCTTAAATTTTTCCAAAATTTTACCCTAAGTTAGGGGCTGCCATCGTTAGGAGGTACTAAGGTGATTCGAGTCGCGATCAACGGTTTTGGGCGTATTGGGCGCAGTTTTGCGCGCTGCTGGCTGGGCAGAGAAAACAGCCAGCTTGAGCTGGTTGCTATTAATGACACTTCCGATCCGAAAACTAATGCTCACTTGCTGAGATACGATTCCATGATGGGAACGTTGAAGGGTGTGGACATCAGTACGGATGAAAATTCGATTACTCTCAACGGCAAGACAGTTAAATGCGTGAGCGATCGCAACCCGCTAAACTTGCCTTGGAAAGAGTGGGGTATTGATCTGATTATTGAAGCGACCGGCGTCTTCGTTGACCAGGCTGGTGCATCGAAGCATATCACTGCCGGCGCTAAAAAAGTGCTAATTACAGCTCCAGGCAAGGGCCCGGAAGTTGGCACTTTCGTGATGGGAGTTAATCACCACAACTACAAGCATAGTGACTACACAGTCATCAGCAATGCTAGCTGTACTACCAACTGTCTAGCTCCTGTGCTGAAGGTACTTCACGAAAATTTTGGCATCATCAAAGGCATGATGACCACTACCCACAG
>DMYK01000257.1:10702-15672 GCA_003483675.1 Microcoleaceae cyanobacterium UBA11344 | reverse complement strand
AAGTTAAACGGTATAGCAATGCGCGTGCCGACTCCCAATGTCTCCGTAGTGGATTTTGTGGCTCAGGTAGAGAAAAAGACTTTTGCCGAGCAAGTAAATCAAGTGTTCAAGGAAGCTGCCGAAGGCCCACTCAAAGGGATTTTGGAGTACAACGACTTGCCTTTGGTTTCTTGCGACTATCGGGGAAATGATGCTTCTTCGATTCTGGATTCCAGCTTGACGCTGGTGATGGACGGCGACATGGTGAAGGTGTTGGCTTGGTACGATAATGAGTGGGGCTACAGTCAGCGGGTGGTTGACTTGGCTGAATTAGTCGCCGAAAGGTGGGAAGGTTAGTAACTGTCGGTTAGCTCCCCTAGAGCCCCGACTTCTTCAATAAGTCGGGGCTCTGCGTATTACTATAATTCTGTGATTCTGAGCGGAACCATTACTGTAATTCTGTCATACGCAAGCGTTGCGAAGCATCGAGCGAGATGCTTCGTTTCACTCAGCATGACACAGGGGATTCTACTCATTCACTATGTTCGAGAGCATCGAGCGAGATGCTGAGTTTCACTCAGCATGACACAGGAGATTCTACTCATTCACTATGTTCGATGCCATCGAGCGAGATGCTGAGTTTCACTCAGCATGACACAGGAGATTCTACTCATTCACTATGTTCGAGAGAATCGAGCGAGATGCTTCGTTTCACTCAGCATGACACACAGGCTTTGCGTAATTCCTGTCTTAGTCTGCGGAGGCAGACGAAAGTTTGTGTAGTCGCGGTTTCAACCGCCGAATCATCAAGATCAACAATTTTATGAAAAAAGCATTAATTTCTGGTATATCCGGTCAAGACGGAGCTTATTTAGCTAAACTGCTTCTCGATCGAGGTTATCAAGTTTCCGGCACTTCCAGAGACGCCCAAATGTCTAGTTTCGGGAACCTAGCCCGTTTGGGAATCCGGGACAGAGTAAAACTAGAATCCATGTCTCTCAACGATTTTCGCAGCGTCTTGCAGGTACTAGCGAAAATTCAGCCAGATGAAGTGTACAATTTAGCCGGTCAAAGTTCCGTCGGCTTGTCTTTTGAACAACCTGTAGAAACTCTCGAAAGCATTGCCACAGGCACATTGAATCTGTTAGAAGCGATTCGATTTACAGGCGGCAAAATTAAATTTTATAATGCCAGTTCCAGCGAATGTTTTGGGGATACCGGAGGCAATCCAGCGGATGAAAATACGCCATTTCGTCCCAGAAGTCCTTACGCGGTGGCAAAAGCAACAGCATTTTGGGAAGTAGCAAATTATCGGGAAGCGTACAATTTGTTTGCGTGTTCTGGTATTCTTTTCAATCACGAATCGCCGCTGCGGCCGGAGAGATTCGTAACACAAAAGATTGTATCAGTTGTGTGTCGAATTGCTGCGGGGAGTTCCGAAAAACTGCATTTAGGTAATATTTCAGTGCATCGAGATTGGGGTTGGGCACCGGAATATGTGGAAGCAATGTATTTGATGTTGCAGCAGGATGAACCGGAGGATTATGTAATTGCTACGGGTGCTAGTTTTGCTTTGGAAGAGTTTGTGCAGACGGCTTTTGTTTGTGCGGGTTTGGATTGGCGGGAGCATTTGGTGACGGATGCGAGTCTTTACAGACTGACGGATATTGCTGTGGGGAGGGGGAATCCGGCTAAGGCGAAGGAAAAGTTGGGATGGGAGGCGAAGTATAAGATGCACGATGTGGTGCGGATGATGGTGGAGGCGAGGCTGATTGTTTGAAATAGCAGTCAGGAAACGGCTTGGCCTAAGTCCCTACGATATGATTTTTGTGGTAGGGAAACGGCATTGCCTTGTCCGAATTTTGTGGTAGGGAAACGGCAGTGCTGTGTCCCTACAATTAAGACGTTTTGGGATAGGGAAACGGCATTGCCGTCTCCTAACTTGGCCGCGTCACCCACGAAAGAAACCGGGTTTTTAGCAGTTTTGAGGACTGGAACGAATTATTTTGGTAAAAAACCCGGTTTCTGGGGCCTATGCGTAAGTCATGTAAAGATGAGATAATGGAATATATGGCTCATATTGAAGAATAGGGCAGCCAGTTTGTTGTCCCGATTCGGCAAGTGGAGGTAGTTCGATGAATGATGTGTCTGCTCTCTATGAAACAGATTATTATCTGTGGCTGCAAGAAACTTATCAAACCCTAGATAAAAAAGAGATCGATCGGCTTGATTGGCCACACTTAAGGTCGGAAATCTTAAGTTTGGCTAATGAAGAAAGACGCAAAGTAGATAGTTATTTACGACAATTGTTAATTCATTTATTGCTTTATCAGTATTGGGAATCAGAAAGGGATCGTTGCGCTAAAGGTTGGCAAAATGAAATTGATAATTTTCGGTTTGAACTAGAGTTGTTGTTGGAGTCTCAGACTTTGTATAATTATTTTTTGCAGCAGATTGAAGCAATTTATCTGAAGGCCAGAAGGCAGGCAATTAAAAAAAGCGAATTGCTACCTGAGATTTTTCCAGAAAATTGTCCTTTTACCCCGGAAAATTTGCTAGATTCTGAATTTTTGCCCTAAAGATTTGTTCGGATTTTATGAACAGGCAAGATGCCTGTTCTACAAAGATTGTTTATTGTGATTAGACTAAACAACTGAGGTCACAAAACTATGACTCAAATAACTCAAGTAAGCGACCATGAACAGGAGATAATTGTTCAACTAAGGGCTCTATCTCCCGAACACCAACGTGCGGTAATTGATTTGATTGGTGCGTTGCAAGTACCCGCGACCCCGCAGAAATCTCAACCAGAATTGGAGGATGATAATGCCGATATTAAGATTGGTCTTTATCAGGTATTAGGTAAGTCTGAATTGACTTTTGAACACGAAGGTCAGGTGATTTATCCATTAATTGCAGAAGCTTTTAATCAGGGTAAAAAAGTGGTTGTATCTTTTGATAATGTGCAGCTAATTACTTGGTCTTTTGTGACTAAGGCGATCGGTCAGTTGTATGAGCATTTTTCTGAATCTCAGATACAATCGTGTTTGCAGTTAGTGGATATTACTGAAGAAGATTTGGAATTTGTTTATCATGTTATGGAAACGAAAAGGGAATTTTTAATAAACCCCGAAAAATTCCGGCAACCAATGAGTGATGAACAGTTAGAAGAGTTGCGTCGAAAAAATCCAGATAATCCCATACTTCAAGTAGTAGGTATGTTTAAAGACGATCCAACTTTTGATGATATGTTGGCTTACATTGCTGAGTATCGTCGCGAATTAGATGAGGAGTATTTTCGACAAATTGATGCGGAGGAAGTGGGAAATTGACTCTAAGAATATTAGATACAGATCATGTTTCTTTGTTAGAAAGAAAAGATACTCTTGTTGTCGATAGATTTAGCAGATTCCCGGTAGGAGAAACCGCGATAACAGTGATTACTTGGGAAGAACAAATGCGTGGCCGTCTGAATGTAATTAGACAAGCCACTTCTTCTGAACAAAGAATATTGGCTTATACTCGGCTACTTTCTACCATTCGTTTCTTGCAGAATTTTCCGATAATTAATTTTGACGCGATGGCGGATAACTATTATTTGCAATTACAGGGGCAAAAAATTAGAGTTGGGACACAGGATTTGAGGATAGCATCGATCGCGCTTTCTGGTAATGCGGTTTTAGTCACGCGCAATCAAAGAGATTTTGGGAAAGTGCCGAATTTGATGTTGGAAGATTGGACTGTTGCTTAGGTTCATCGCGGGTGTTTTGGTCGATCGCGTGTGCCGACCTTCCTTAGTTGATTTTTGGGGTAGAATTTATTGTCAGTGCGATCGCCTCGCATTTGTCGCTGATGGCTTGTCTATAATACCGGTTCTGTGGGAACATCCTGAGAGGGGCTGCGGTCTGGTATGTTCGTGGGTGGTGATGGCTTGAGTTCATTGGGGCGATCGGGCAAAACTGACTCGAAATTGTGGTATGCTTCTGAAAAATCATTCTCGAAGTGCATTGTCCTAGGCTGGCTGGGAGTTGTAGCAATTCGGTTGGGTGGTGTTTCGATCGCAAATGAGTTTGAGACGAATATTATGGGGTAAAAATATGGAGGCAGAATATACGACAGTGAAGGATTGGTATAGGGCTAATCGCCGGGAGTTGAAAAAATACCGGGGTCAGTGGATCGCTTATAATCATCAAGGTGTGATTAGTTGCGATCGGGATTATGACAAAATGAAAGATGGTGTCGATCCCAGCTTGTCAAGTTTAGATTATGTAATCGATCGCATATATGAAAGCGAATTTGTTGAGCCAGTTCGCTTCCCAGGATTCCACTGTTGTAAATAGAGAGTTGATGACGTTTAAAGCTGTGAAACAATGCAAGTAGTTATACTAGCCGGCGGTTTGGGGACACGTCTCCGAGAAGAAACAGAATTTCGTCCTAAGCCCCTAGTTGATGTGGGCGGGCGACCGATTCTCTGGCATATTATGAAGACCTATGCCCATTACGGTTTCCAGGACTTTATTGTGTGTTTGGGCTATCGCGGCAACATGATTAAGGAGTATTTCCTGAATTATGAAGCTATGAATAATGATTTTACTATTTGTCTGGGCCGCCAAAATCAGATTACCTATCACGAGGAACACCGCGAGCAAGATTTTAAGGTGACACTGGCGGAAACAGGGCCTGACAGCATGACTGGGGGGCGCGTAAAACGTGTTGAGAAATACATTACTGATGATACCTTTATGGTGACATACGGTGATGGAGTTGCTGATATTGATATTGGGGCGCTGGTGGATTTTCACAAGGCTCATGGTAAGCTGGCAACTGTTACGACAGTGCGTCCGATATCTCGATATGGGATTTTAGATGTGGACAACCAAGGTCAAGTTCTGGAATTCACCGAAAAACCTCAAATAGATGGCTGGGCTAGTGCGGGTTTTTTAGTCCTTCACCGCAGCATATTTGAGGCTTTGAGCGGGGATGATTGTTTT
>DMYK01000257.1:0-10667 GCA_003483675.1 Microcoleaceae cyanobacterium UBA11344 | reverse complement strand
GGTTTCTTTTTTGCGATGGATACTTACCGCGAGTACAAGTATTTGAATGAACTGTGGGATAATGGTGAGGCTCCTTGGAGGGTGTGGGAATGAGTGAGTTTTGGCGCGATCGATCGGTATTGGTGACAGGTTGCACCGGCCTTTTGGGTAACTGGTTAGTAGCTGAGTTGCTGGAAAGAGGGGCTTTGGTAACGGGATTAGTCCGTGACTTGGTGCCCCAATCCCGACTTTATGCTGGAGAGTGGTATCGGCAAATTAATATCGTTCGCGGTTGTGTCGAAGATTTGCCAACGGTAGAACGAGCGATTAATGAGTATGAAATAGATACGGTTTTTCACTTAGCAGCTCAGACTATTGTGGGAGTTGCAAATAGAGAGCCGATCGCAACTTTTGAAACGAACATTAAAGGTACTTGGAATATTCTAGAAGCTTGTCGCCGCGTTGGAAGTGTGAGTCGAATTGTCATAGCATCGAGCGATAAAGCCTACGGAGACCAGCTAGTGTTGCCTTACAGCGAAACAACTTCGCTGCAAGGAGAACACCCTTATGATGTTTCTAAAAGCTGTGCTGATTTAATCAGTCGGACTTATTACGTTACCTATGGTTTGCCTGTTTGCGTTACTCGCTGCGGCAACTTTTACGGGGGCGGAGACTTGAATTTTAATCGCATTGTTCCGTCTACAATTCGATCGGCATTACGCGAAAAGCCTGTAGTCATCCGCAGTGATGGCACTTTTATTCGAGACTATTTCTATGTGAAGGATGGGGTTTTAGCTTATCTGCATTTGGCTGAGCAAATGGACAGGCCGGAAATTTTGGGAGAGGCGTTTAATTTCAGCAACGAGCTGCAAATTTCTGTGCGGGGCATGGTAGATAATGTTTTGAAGTTGATGGGTAAGAGTCATTTAGAGCCAGTAGTATTGGATCGGGCAAAAAATGAAATTAAACATCAGTATCTCTCGGCAGATAAAGCGCGAAAAATGCTCGATTGGGAATCTAAATATCCTTTAGAAGAAGGGTTGAAAGAAACAATTGAGTGGTATGAAAAATTTTTGATGGATGAAAATCCCTGTTTAATCAACGTGTGATTGAGAATTTCTGTGATTCGCGTTCTAATTCTTTTTCTTTTAGTTGCTATAGTGCTACTAAATTCATTCAGTATCTTTCGGGGGGCTTTCTCCGCCGAAAAATACTGAATTGGGAACGTAGATATTCTCTGGATGAGAGCCTGAAGGAGACGATTCAATGGTAGAGTTATTTCTTGATGCCTGAACAGACATTTGTACTGACTAGGAAAGGATAGTGATGGAAATTAAACCACTCAAACTGCAAGGGACTTATCAAATCACTTTAACTCCCCGGCAAGACGATCGCGGATACTTTATGCGAGCCTATGATGAAGCCAGTTTCAGCGAACATGGCTTAACGACAGCTTGGTTACAAGAAAATCAGTCATTCTCAAAAAAGGGTGTGATTCGGGGTCTTCACTTCCAAAAACCTCCTCATGCTGAAACAAAATTAGTCCGAGTAGTTTCGGGAAAAATTCTGGATGTTTTTGTAGATTTAAGAAAAAATTCAAGCACTTACGGTCAATGGGATTCTATTGAACTATCTGAAGATAATTATAAAGTAGTTTATATTCCTAAAGGCTTTGCTCATGGTTTTTGTGCATTAACAGAAACAGCTTTAGTGCTTTATAAAGTCGATGAAGTTTATCATCCTGAGTCCGAAGGAAGTTTGAGATGGAATGATGAAACTTTAGCAATTCGATGGTCGATTGATAATGCTTTGACTTCTGCTAAAGATGCTAAAGGAGAAAGCTTAAATGATTTTATTTCACCTTTTGTTTAAAGATATTATCAATGAGAATTGCAATGAAAAATAGAATTTGTCGTCTTTGTCAATTTGCTTTATCAACGCAACCCAGTATCAAGTTAGAAAATATCCCTAGAGGTGGTCATGTATTACCTAAGTACGATCAACTGGATGCAGATTTCGGTGTTGATTTAGAAGTTTATCAATGTGATAATTGTGGCCTAGTCCAAATAGCAGCAGAATCTTTAGTATATGCCGATCAAGTAGGTTCTGCTCATGCAAGTTCTCCTGGGATGTTATCTCACAGGAAGCGACAAGCTTATGAGTTAGTCGAGCGGTTTAATTTAAGAGATAAAAATATCCTTGAAGTAGGCTGTGGGGATGGTCATTTCATGGAATTATTAGCGGACGCGGGTGCTATTTCTTTTGGGATTGAACCATCAGAGAGAGCAACTGAATTGGGGCGTGAGCGTGGTTTAAAGATTCAACAGGGGTACATGGGGAAAAATGCCAACATTGAAGGGACTCCCTTTGATGCCTTTGTTACAATGCACGTTTTGGAACACGCTCCAGATCCGAATGATTTTCTTCAAGGTGTTTATGAAAATTTAACGGTGGATGGTGTAGGTTTAATAGAGGTTCCCAGTTTTGAGCAAACTTTAGAAAATCAAAGAGTTTATGATTTTATCACAGATCATTTGTCTTATTTTTCTGTAAAAACGCTCCGGTTTGCCCTGGAAAAAAATGGGTTTAATGTTCTGGATATTCAACGGAACTGGGGGGGAGAGCATATTGTTGCGACAGTGCAGAAACAAGAACAAGAAAGCCTGGGTGATTTACAAATGGGCGTTAATTTTCTCATTGGGAAAATGTTAGAGTTTATTAACTCTTACTCATCGAAAGGAAAGCGGGTTGCAATTTGGGGAGCGAGTACCAATGGCGTGACCTTATTGTCTTTGGCGCAGTTTCAAGATATTGTTTATATAGTTGATTCTTCACCCCATAAACAAAATCGTTTTACTCCAGTTTCTCATTGGCCTATCGTAGAACCCAGTCGGTTAAAAACTGATCCTGTAGATGCAATAATGGTAATAGCGACTAGGTTTACTGATGAAATTGTTAACCAACTTAAGACAGAAATTGGGTTTGCTGGTACAATTGCTGTTTTGAATAAAAATAGTTTAGAAGTTGTCCAAACAGGGAAGGAAGTATGAAAGTTTTAGTAATTGGTGCGTCGGGATTGGTGGGTTCTCATCTTTTGCAAACCTGCCAGCAACGCGGGTGGAATGTTATGGGAACTTATCATAATTTTGCCCAACCTGGTTTGATTCCTTTTCAAATTACGGATGCGGTGGGTGTGCGATCCTTGATTACTGAATCTCAACCGGAAGTGGTTTTTCTCCCCGCATTTTGCTCAAATGTGGATTATTGTGAACAAAACCCAGACGAAACTTATCAACTTAATGTGGTGGGTTGTGTGAATGTAGCTCAGGCGACACGGGATGTGGGCGCCAAGTTAGTCTTTTATTCATCGGATTATGTGTTTAATGGGGAGAATGGCCCTTATCAAGAAACCGATCGACCCGATCCTATTTGTGTCTATGGGCGACAAAAGCTGGAAGTAGAACAGAAGATTTCTCAGTTATTAGATAATTATTTAATTTGTCGCATTGCATGGGTTTATGGTCAGGAGGCTCAAGGGAAAAATTTTGTGCTTCGCTTGATTTCTACGTTGAAGAATAATCAAATAATTCGGGTTCCGCAAGATCAGATTGGCTCGCCCACTTTGGCGACTGATATTGCGGAAGCGAGTTGTCGCTTAGTAGAAGTGGGCGCACAGGGACTGTTTCATACAACGGGAATTGATTGTATGAATCGCTATCAATTTGCTTTAAAGGTCGCTGAGGTGTTTGGACTTCAGACAGATACTCTTGTACCTGTGATTACATCTGAATTAAACCAAGCTGCTGCGCGACCGTTAAAGTGTGGAACGAGATGCGATCACCTCCGCCAAACCCTCAATTGGAATTCCAGAGGAGTTGTTGATGGTCTTAATTGTCTAAAAAATGCTCAGATGGTGTAGCCTAATTTATGTCAGAGACGGGTAACGTTAGAGTACCATTAATCGCCTGAGCGGGTGAAAACCCGTTACCCATTAGTAAAATGTTTTTGAGCTTTGGTGATTTACTCAGCTATTTTTTCAATAAACACCTGATAACCCACATGAAGAATATTTATTTTCCTGGCAAAAACGCTCAAAAAAGGATCTAGCCCCATCTTAACTTCTGCACCTCCACCATAATCGTCAAAAACTATCAGACCGCCTACTTTAACAAGTCCCCAAGCCAATATTGCATCTTCCAAGACGGGTTCCGCCTCATGGGAGCCATCAACATAGATGAAATCGTAGGATCTCATAGGTAGTAAACGCATGACATCATAGGAGAACCCAACCTTCTTGACCACTTTCTCTGGATGACCTGTTAAGGAAATATTAACGTCAAAACGCTCTTGAAGAAAAAGTAGTAAAAACTTATCAAAATTTGTATGTTCCGTACTTCCCTGCCAAGTATCTATGCAAGTAAGTCTTGCTGATTCATGGGTAAGAACATTATCTATCAGCCAGCAAGCTGATCTGCCTTCCCAACTGCCAATTTCTAAAGCGTTAATTTCGGGAACATTAACAAACCTACTCAAATAGTTTTTCCAATTAGGAATATTACCACTAAACCAATCCGAAGTAAAATGGTATCCTTTTTGCATAACATGGCGTTGGTATTCCCAACTCTCTATTTCTGCACAGATTTGCTGTCGCTGTTGCTGTAGTTGCTGTAATTTTTGAATGTCTGTATCAAGTTGTTGAATCTGCAACTGAGATTGTTCTAATCTCTCTTTAATTGTGTTGGTGTTCTTTGGCTTGAGAAAATGTTTGTAGCTCTGAATGTTACGATTCAAATATTCAGGTAAATGTTTGCCTTCTATTTCAGAAAAATCGTATATGTATTCATGGGCTTCATCATCTGTTAGCCTAGATATGTGAAAATCTTTGTTAAAACCCAAGTCCTTTGTATTGTCTAACTCTGCATGAGCAAAACTCTGCATCTTGTATCTAAGTGTGGCTAAGTCACCAAATGAGCTAAAGTGCCAACCTGCTTGGGGAATAAATGCAACACCAGAGGGAACGCGCTGGTTCCTGATTTGAGTACAACTCTCACCTTGTTTTAAGCACTTATACTTAATAGCGTAAGATGAATTCCAAGTAGAGTTTACAAAATAGCCTAAGTTGTGTCTGTAAAAATCTAGTTGAAATCTCACAAAATCTTGATTATTTAGAAGTCCAATTGCTTCATTTAACTTGTCCTTTTTAGGAATTTCATCAACGTCACTAACTAAAACAACATCTTCATCTTGCGCTCCTAAAAATTCTAAAACACGAGGGATACAGTCCCTTTGATAAGCTTCTAAGACCCATCTATTTCCATCAGGGGGCAATTCAGGCATATCTTCAACAACATAGTGAATGATTTGGTCTTGATATTCAGCAAATTCATTGATAAAATCTTTGTAGTAAAGTGGTTTCGGTTTGCCACTATGCGTTTTTGTCGATTCTAGCAAAACAAACTTATGTACCACATCTTTTAGTTCTTCTATTCTAATTTTGAGTAGATCAATTTCATTAAAAAATGGGAAACAGTCATAAATGATAGGCTGCATAATTTCTCCTAGTAGGTGATTAGCTTCATAAGGTTCTGGATTTAAGTCACAGAGAGGAAGCTGAGAGTATATTTCCCTCTCCCTTAACTCTGGTAACTCTGGTAAAATTTTAATAACTTCCTCGTAAATTACCCTCCAATCACAATCATAACTTCCATCCCCTTTATCTATAATATGCTGTTCTGGAATGAAAACTTGTGGGAGTAAGTTTTCTATATAAACGGATTGGGCGTATAAACTCCTAGTGTAGTAAGTTGCAAGGGGGCCATGTACTACCCCTGGTTTATTTGCTATCCACGACGGAGCAGTTAGTCCAGAACCATTTGGGGAAATGTGTGTATCTATAGCCTCAACCCACCACGCGACGGTTTCAAAAATAGTAGCACCAATTGCATTATACACAGGAATATTATCTGGTATTAGAGACAATATTTCCCTCATCACCGATTTTTCATCCTCAATTATTGAGTAACTGGCACTAAAACAATCTTCCTTCCCTGTTAGAGACCAACCATCAAAGACAATAGCTAAGTTAGGAAAATCAGAATATAAACTCTTAATAATATTGGCTATTCCTTCTACCTGAGATAGCCAGACACGGCCCTTAGCACGAACTTGAACACCTAAAACTGGCCAATGTTTCCTGGCAGTTTCTACTTCTTCTAAAAATTCATGAGAACATTTTTTAAAAGCTATCTGACGTACTTTATCGGTTAACTTTTCTTTTATAAAGATGCCATTTACTCTTAACGCTACATAATTATTTTCTATAACCTTTTGAAACACATCACTAACATCTTCTACTTCAATAAACTTGTTAGCAGGGATTTCTGGAAAAATTTCTCGACAACTGAAGTAGTCACCTGGTCCAGTTAATATTTTATCAAGTTTATCAACTACGCCATTTTCTAACAAAACATCAATACCTACTAGGTCTTGCCATAGATAATGACCCATATTAAAGCCCAAGCCGATGACATCAACTACTTGTTTATCCGGTGTTAATATATAGTTTATGACTTTTGACCAAGAACCAACCATGTAACTTTTAAGTTTGTTTACACTTGGCACTGGTTGAGCAAAACCAACTAAATTAGGAGAAAAATTTATGATTAACTCACATTTAGGAAAGTAAGCAAAAAGTCTTTCTCCATTAGGACAACCCACAATCAAATAAAATACTTCTTGGCCTACAAAGCGATAGCAAAAGCCCTGTAAATCATGTCCTCTTTGTTTAGCTGGATTTTCCAGATGGTTAATTACAAATGACTGGTTTGATCGCAAAACTTTCCCACTCCAAGGACAAATAGTATAAACATAGCCTGTTTCAACTAAGCTTTGCTGATATGAAGGAGAAGTTAAATTCAATCTTTCATCCGATAATTCCCTGGACGCATCACCAAAACTCTTAATGTAAATTTTTTCTAAAGCCAATCTATCTTGTCCCATTAACTCTATATAAGCTAGTGAAATTCCTACTTTTTCCCGATATTTTTGATCGGCTTCGCTTATATTCCCCACAGTCATAACTTTATATCTGCTAGTATTCGTAAAGCATTCAGCTACATCTTCTCGGTTAATATCTGTTGGGTAGTTACAATTCCTGAAAGTAGAGGGATCGATTTGGTTTAATTCATCCCAAATTTTTTCATAAATTTGCCAGTTGTTGGTCAAACTGGGCATTTGGGTTATATTTTGAAAACTTATAATGGCTTCATTTAGCAAACCCTGTTCAGCCAGAAATATACTTAACTCGTGAGAGGCTCGGATAATATCACTAGATGATTTAAGTGTGCGATAGCAATTCAGTAAACGATCAACCTGTCCCAATTGGGTCAAAATTAGAGCTAAAGGTAGAAGAGATGACGAGTTTTCTGGAATAATTTCCAATCCTTTTTGGTAAATATTAAGTGATTCTTCAATTCGATTCTCCTGCGCTAAAAGAATCCCTTGATGAACGGCATTTTTAAAACAAGCTTCCGATTCAGAAAGTTGATTTCTTTTTCTAAGTGCCTTTGATAAATAGTATGGACACTCAATCGAAGTATGATCTAATTCCAGTGCTCGCTGATAACAAGCTATTTCCTCTGCTAGATTTTCATAGTAAATTTCTCTGGTTCGCCAGTGTCGAGCAATCTGCATTTCCTGGGACTCAAGAGAGATTGAACAGATTTTAGCTTGAAATTCTGCCGATTGCCGTGTTGAAGCTAATAAACTCAAACGACTCAAGTCACCTCGACGAATTGCCTCAGAAAACCATTCAGCCGCTCCGACCTCTGCCCCTCTCCCCAAATAAATACGGTAAACCTCCCTAACAAAATCTTCCTCTATTTCTAAGTAATCAGTTGCTCGGCAAAAAGCTATATCATTTAATTCACTAAGACTAGCTGAAGGATTTTCCGACTGTAAAGTTCTTAGTAATATTTTAACCGTTTCAGGATCGGATTTTAAAGAATCGATTTTAATTTCAGTTAATTGTGATAGAGCCATTCCTAATTGATAATGAGATGCAAATGAATTAGGTTGTAACTGACAACTTCGACGGAAACAACCGATCGCGTCTTCCCACTGTCCAAGTTTGACCAATGTCTTTCCTAACTGCAACCAGACTTCAAAGTTATCCGGTTGAATCTCTAGGAGCTTGCGATAAGCCTCCACATCATCTGGATTTAACTCAATAGCTCTACGGTATGAAGCGATCGCCCCCTCCAAATCCAACTGAGTCCGCTGTTGCAGCACTTCCCCCAGTCTATACTGAATCCAATCCGCCCCTGGTTCAAGCTCAATCGCACGGCGATAAGCCGCGATCGCCTCATCTAGCTGACCCAATTTTGCTAAACTTTGCCCTAATCCTACATAGGAACCAAAATGTTCGGGATTAAGTTCGATCGCCCTGCGGAAGGTAACAACCGCTTCCTCCCACTGTTGCTGTCGATCTAAAGCATCCCCCAAGTGGTGATAAGACCAAGAAAAATCCGGGTTGAGTTCTATAGCGCGACGAAAAGCTGCGATCGCATCCTCGAATTGACCCAATTTTGCTAGAGCTTCGCCCAAATTGTGGTAAGACCAGGAGAGGTCAGGATTTAGCTCAATGGCACGGCGGTAGGTGGCGATCGCCTCCTCCAGATTCCCTGACTCTAGAAGTCGAGCGCCCTCGTCCAATTCCGCCGCAGCATTCTCTGTGTTCATAAATCGATTACTTTTTTTGTCAGTTTATCACGTTTAGAATATAAACTCAACAGCGTTCCACCGGCAACACTCGCTTCACCATATAATAAGCTGTACCAGTTCGTCGCCCAGCGCTAAACACTAAGCTGTGATTCCCAAATATAATTTGAACTCCCAGAATCCGGATCGCAAGCGCCTGCCACCAGTCATCAACAAAGAGCCAAGCCTCACCAATCCAGTTTCGCAGATGGCTACCGAGGCCCAGTGCCGATCGGATGCCTTCTACTATTGGTGTCAGGAAACTCGTCTGCCACACGAGCCCATCTTTCATCGCAAGCTATGGGAGTATGCCTATATCCTTCAGTGTCTGTCAGAGACGGGAATGATGTCACCAAGCAGGCGCGGACTAGGTTTTGGTGTCGGCAAGGAACCGTTAGTAGCTGTAATGGCGGCGCGAGGCTGCGAAGTGGTGGCCACAGACTTAGATTCAGAGGAGGCGACGAAGCAGGGATGGGCGGGTACCGGTCAATATGCAGCCACGCTAGAGGCACTTAACGATCGCGGTATCTGCCCCCCGGATCGCTTTGCGGCACTGGTAAAGTACCGGATCGCGGACATGAATAAAATAGATGCGGATTTGGTCGGCTTCGATTTTGTCTATTCATCTTGCGCTCTCGAACACGTCGGCTCGATCGAGCTGGGGCTGCAATTCGTCAAAAACAGCCTTAAGTGCCTGCGTCCGGGGGGAATAGCAGTACACACCACCGAATTCAACGTTTTTTCTAATGACGCGACGATCGACAACCAACAGACTGTACTGTTTCGACGGCAGGACATCGACCAGCTAGCGACAGAGTTGCATTCTCAGGGTCACGAAATTGTCCTCAACTACAACGTCGGAAGCGGGCCATTCGATCGTCACATAGACGTACCGCCCTGGACAGGGATACACTTAAAGCTTCAACTGGAGCAGTATGTCACAACATCCTTGGGACTGCTCATCAAGAAAGCATTATAGTTATCTGATGAAATATCCCCAAGGGACAACTATTGAAGATTATGGCAATGTTAAACGGAAAACAAAATTCTACTCTTGGTGTAAATCTCGCGGGTCATATAACTGGTGATTTTGGGCTGGCAGAAGCCGCCAGAGGAAATCTCAGAGCCCTAGAAGCAGCCAGAATTCCCTTTGCTATCACGGATTTAAAGGTAGGCGGGCAACCTAACTCTGATTCCACATATAAAAATTTTTCCAACGATAACCCATATCCCATCAACATCATCCAAACCAACCCCAATTGGGTTGAGCAGATTTTAGCAGGATACTTTCCTGGCATTGGTTCGGAATATTTCAAAGGCAAATACAATATAGGTGTCTGGTTATGGGAATTGCCAGTATTTCCGAGTGAATGGCAGTGGGCCTTTGATTTATTTGATGAAATCTGGACTACCAGTAATTTTTGTGCAGAAGCATTTTCGGCAGTCTCCAGAGTTCCTGTACTCAAAATTCCGGTTAGCCTCGCTTTCCCACAACCGTTACTAACAAGAGAAAACCTAAATTTACCTAAAGATAAGTTTATTTTTCTATTCATGTTTGATTTTGGGAGTTCCTTTGAAAGAAAAAATCCCTTTGCCACCGTTGAGGCATTTAAACGAGCTTTTGGTAAATCGAATCCAGATGTTTTACTCGTTCTCAAATTTGCGAATGCTCATCTTTTCCCGGAAAGACGACAGGAATTAATTGATTTGGCTGAAGGTTGGTCATCCCTTCTGTTTATAGACGGACATTTGCAAAAAGCAGAGATTCATGCTTTGGTTAATAGTTGTGATTGTTATGTATCTCTGCATCGGGCTGAAGGATTCGGTTTAACCATGTCGGAAGCGATGTACTACGGCAAACCAGTAATCGCTACTGACTATTCAACAAATATGGAATTTATGAATGTTGGCAATAGTTTTCCGGTTAAATA
>DMYK01000504.1:2773-4210 GCA_003483675.1 Microcoleaceae cyanobacterium UBA11344 | reverse complement strand
TTGACAAATGAACCTTGCAAATGCTGTTCGCCTAAATTAATGACTGGAGTCAGTGCTGAAGAACCGCATACCCGACAAGTTTTACGATGACCTAAGTGCATTGCTTTACCTCTAAAAATCTTTATTCTTTATGATAGCCGAGCTTTTCTACAAGTGCTTGGAAATTTTTGTCTATTCCGTCTATGCACTTATTCCGCTGCAAGTTCAAGATGGCTAGCTGTTTCACCACTTGATCTTTTTCTGTTACAGCTACTTTTTCAAATTCATACACTTTTTCTTGTTCGTGCCACAAGTTGCAGTTAACTTTGGCTAGTTCCGAGAAGATTTCGCCGATGCTGCCACCGACATCAGGCACATAATTGCCTTCTTTTTTATAAACTTTATTTGGGGCAAAAGTCAGGCGATCGGTCGGAATTTGCCCACCTATAGCAGCACTAATAAATTCGTTGATTTCCTCCTGAAGCTGTTTCTCTTGAACAGCAAGGCTCTTGAGTCTGTCGTCTTCGGAATGCCACTGTTTCAATTTGACAATTGTCAATTTATCACAGAGAGAGCCAAGTGTTTCTGCCATAGGTCAAAGGTGATTGGTTTGAAAGAATTTAAGTCTGGATGCTGACGATAGTTAGTATTGTCTAAAGGAAGTTTCGGCCCATCACCCTACACCCCGCCCCTGCCTTAGCGCTAAGTCATACACTGAAGATTTTATCCTAGTTGTTACCACCAAGCTACTAATATAGATCGTTTGCTATCAGACGAACACCCATTTCGGTTGTTCCCAGAATAATCCATACTATTTGATACAACGTCTTTGGGCATACACAGAATTATCTTACATAGAAAGCACTTTTGATTGGGAGATCCGATCGCAAGTGAGCAGCTTTAACATCACTTGACCTCGTTCAATTGACAAATTCAACGCTCTACTCTATCTCAGCCATAGGTAGACTAGGAGAGCGAGGATTTGGATATACTTGCAACCCTCTGGGATCGACAATCAAATCCAGCGCCTCCATCACAATAGCACCGAGTAAAGCATACTTTTTCCCAGGTTGGACGATGGCCTCAAATACTCCTTTCCTCTGGCAAACTTCCACTTCTACCCCCCAAACAATGTCTCTCTCAGCAGTTTCCTCGTTAGCATACTTAACTATCTGCTTCCTAATCTTGGGAAAATTCAACTGCACTGCAATTGATTCTGGCAAAACTAGCATAGTCGCTCCTGTATCAACTTTTGCCTCCAATTCCACTATCTCGCTGTCACTCAAAGGATTTCTAATTTTTAAGGTAGTGTAGGTAATTCCCATCGCTGCTCACTTCTTGGTTTCTACTAGGTTAACTGAAAATCACCCCCCACGAGCCGAAAAGCCTGTGGGCTGCGATCGCCAACTATTGACAAAAATCATTTAATATTGTAATGATAACAGCTTAGTCACGGGC
>DMYK01000504.1:1559-2736 GCA_003483675.1 Microcoleaceae cyanobacterium UBA11344 | reverse complement strand
CCAAAAACAAGTTACAATTACGTTAAGATTGATGAACATAAATAAAAATTCCCAAAACACAGGGACTAAAAATTAGGAGATCCACCTCAGTGAATAAACGCTGGAGAAACGCAGGCCTGTACGCACTTCTGGCTATTGTAGTCATTGCCTTAGCAACCGCATTTTTTGACAAACAGCCCCCAAGCCGGGAAGTTTGGAAATACAGTCAATTCATTCAGGAAGTCGAAGGCAAGAGAGTAGACAAAATAAATATCACTTCCGATCGCAGCAAAGCCCTCGTCACAGCCCAAGACGGCAACAAAGTGATCGTCAACCTGCCCAATGACCCAGAACTGATCAACATCCTGACCAAAAACAACGTAGACATATCCGTCCTGCCCCAAACCGAGGAAGGCTTCTGGGTAAAAGCCATCAGCAGCCTGTTCTTCCCAATTCTACTCTTGGTTGGACTGTTTTTCTTGGTGCGACGCGCCCAAAACGGGCCCGGCAACCAAGCCATGAACTTCGGCAAATCCAAAGCTAGAGTCCAAATGGAGCCCCAAACTCAAGTCACCTTCAGCGACGTAGCCGGCATCGAACAAGCCAAGCTAGAGCTCGCCGAAGTCGTAGACTTCCTGAAAAATGCAGACCGCTTCACCGCAGTCGGTGCCAAAATTCCTAAAGGCGTGCTCCTAGTCGGCCCTCCCGGAACAGGCAAAACCCTCTTAGCAAAAGCAGTTGCTGGAGAAGCAGGCGTTCCTTTCTTCTCAATTTCCGGTTCCGAGTTTGTGGAAATGTTCGTGGGTGTGGGTGCTTCCCGCGTCCGCGACTTGTTTGAACAAGCTAAAACCAATGCTCCTTGTATCGTATTTATTGATGAAATTGACGCGGTAGGCCGTCAACGCGGCGCGGGAATGGGTGGTGGTAACGATGAACGGGAACAAACCCTCAACCAGTTGCTGACTGAAATGGACGGTTTTGAGGGTAATACCGGCATCATTATTATTGCTGCTACGAACCGTCCTGATGTGCTGGATTCCGCGCTGCTGCGTCCAGGCCGTTTCGATCGCCAAGTTGTGGTCGATCGCCCCGATTTCGCCGGCCGCCTAGAAATTCTCAACGTTCACGCCCGCGGCAAAACTTTGTCGAAAGATGTGGACTTGGAGAAAATCGCCCGCCGCACTCCCGGTTTCACCGG
>DMYK01000504.1:845-1498 GCA_003483675.1 Microcoleaceae cyanobacterium UBA11344 | reverse complement strand
GATGCGATCGACCGCGTGCTCGCAGGCCCAGAAAAGAAAGACCGCGTAATGAGCGAAAAGCGCAAAACTTTGGTAGCTTACCACGAAGCCGGTCACGCTTTAGTCGGTGCCCTGATGCCCGACTACGATCCAGTTCAGAAAATTAGCATTATCCCCCGTGGCCGCGCCGGTGGTTTGACTTGGTTCACACCTAGTGAAGATCGGATGGATTCTGGCTTGTATTCTCGCTCATACTTGCAAAATCAGATGGCGGTAGCTTTGGGCGGCCGCATTGCTGAAGAGATTGTCTTCGGTGAAGAAGAAGTGACAACTGGCGCTTCCAATGACTTGCAACAAGTGGCAAGAGTAGCACGCCAAATGGTGACTCGCTTCGGCATGAGCGATCGACTCGGCCCTGTAGCTCTCGGCCGCCAACAAGGGAATATGTTCATGGGTCGCGATATCATGGCTGAACGGGATTTCTCGGAAGAAACCGCAGCGACGATCGACGATGAAGTCCGTTTGTTGGTAGAGCAAGCTTATCGCCGCGCTAAAGATGTCCTCGTCGGCAACCGCCACGTCCTTAACACTTTGGCTGATCTGCTAGTTGAAAAGGAAACTGTGGATTCCGACGAATTGCAAAATTTGTTAGCTAATAGCGATGTGAAAATGGC
>DMYK01000504.1:0-801 GCA_003483675.1 Microcoleaceae cyanobacterium UBA11344 | reverse complement strand
GATTCTGGGATTGTCTGGAATCGCCCCAATTTTTTTGTGGGTTAGATCAAATCCGCGCTTCATCGGAATTATTCATCTCTCTCTTCTCTGACTCTGCGTTCTCTGTGTCCTCTGCGGTTTAATTATTCCGTTCCAACCGGAATTGATCTTATGCCCGAAGCAAGAAGGAAGATTAATTCTCAATGCTTTTCGGCCCCATGCCCAATGTTACTAATGTGTACTAAAATTATAAGTGAGGCAGAATGAGTTGGCATGAATCATCAATCTTGGTTAACTTTACTAAAAAAACACCGCGCGATCGCCGTGATCCGTTCCTCCGAAAAGGAACTCGCTTGGCAAATGGCAAAAGCCGTAGCAGCAGGAGGAATCCAGTTTATTGAAATTACCTGGAACAGCCACAAAGCCGCTGAATTAATTTCCCAACTCCGCTCAGAATTACCTACCTTTACTATTGGCACCGGCACGCTCTTAAACTGTGAACAAATACAGCAAGCAAGAGATTGTGGCGCTCAATTTCTGTTTACTCCCCACACCGATTTAACTATGATAAAAAAAGCAATTGATGCGGGATTGCCGATCGTCCCTGGTGCTTTTTCTCCTACAGAAATTTTGACGGCGTGGAACGCCGGCGCTACCTGCGTCAAAGTGTTTCCGATATCGGGTTTGGGAGGTGCGGCTTACCTGAAAAGCCTGCAAGGCCCCCTCGGCCACATTCCTTTAATCCCGACGGGCGGGGTGACGCTGGAAAATGCGAAACTATTTATCGCAGCCGGGGCGATCGCAGTTGGTTTAGCCGGAGAC
>DMYK01000642.1 GCA_003483675.1 Microcoleaceae cyanobacterium UBA11344 | reverse complement strand
TTTGCGGGGATCGAAATAGACGGCGATAATGCTGCCGGGAATTCGCAATATTTCTTGTTCTACGCCTTGGTTGTCTAAGATGAAAAGCGATCGAGTAAAATCGCCATTGTATTTAACATAAGCTGCGGCGGAGTTGTCGCGGGCCATGCCTAATACTTGTTCGTATTTTGGCAATAATTCTACGGGATCTGCTTCCGGTTGTAGGGGGACGATCGCTAATCCTTGTTTTTGAGATATTACCATCGATTTGCTGTCGGGCCGAATCATAAAATCCCCGCCTTGTTGATTTTCCAATCGTCGGGGCGGCTTTTTTTCGTCAATAATCCAAGGACTAAAATCTCCGGGATTGCGGCGGTTTACGCGCATAATAACTATGGTTTTGCCGTCGGCTGAGAGGTCGAATTTGAGATTTTGGTAAGATGCGGCATCTAATAGTTTGTCGATTCTACCTGCTGGCTGCGGCGGCTGGGATTCTNNTCCGGGAGATTGGGGATTGATGCCGGTGGTGACTGTGAATAGTTCTTGGGTTAGGGTGCCGCCTGCTTGGGCTTGCGATCGATCTGTTGCTGAGAATAAGAGGCGATCGCTATTAGGATAGGCTTTAAAATCGGTGACAACTAAATCTTTGGGAGTCAGCGGTATTGGTTTCGAGTCGCTGCTTGAGAGATTAACTAACATTAATCTGCTTTCTGTTTCGCCTGTGACGCCGATGTAAGCAAAAGCGCGATCGCGACTGCGAAATGAACCGCTAAACGGTTGAATTAGGGTTCCTTTATTTTGGTTGTTTTCTCCGAAATACTTGTCAGTTGCTCCTGCGAGTTTTAAGGTGTAGGTAACGCCGTAGGGTGCTGGGTTGTTGAGTGTGTAAGCCATGCGCCTTCCAGCCCAACTAAATTTGCCGGGGAGAGGCGGTTCTATTTTTAAGTTTTCCTCGACGCTGGAGTGATTCATCGGGCGAAAGAAGGTGAGGATAAATCCCGTATCTTCCGCGCCAATTTGTTTATTTTGCCAGGTAAATTCTCGCACTCGCGGTGCTGTGCGATCGCCCGACAGCAGCAACAGTCCAATTAATACGCTCAGCACTAGCATCAGGATTATTGCCATGCGGTCGATCGGCTGTTTGAATTGCCCTACAGTCAAGGATGAAAGATTAATTTTTTGCTTAAAAATACTCACTAATCTGTCTCTCCTCTTTCTGAACAGAATTTATTCCAAACTTGAAAAATTATGAACTCTCTCCTGTTTGTTGACTAAAAGAGTTTACCAGGTTCCCAATCGATTGGTAACAGGCGATCGATCGGTAGAGTATGACCAAAATGAAATCTACAAAAAAGTAGAATTCCTAGCACTCCTAAAAACAATGCTGTCAACTTAATATCCTGCCAAAAACAGAATAGGCCTTCTTTCCAAAGACCGTAGCTAATTACTAAATAAGTAGGAATGTCGCCGACAGCTACAGCAAGCACAGCACCTAAATTACCCATGAAATGATATCCGACCGGTATGCCAATACTGATACTCAAGAAAGTCACAAAATTGCCCATAGCTCCGTACTGAGATTTGCCGATGGCTAACAGACAAGAACTCATCAGATTGTGGAGGGTAGTGTGCCAAATTCCTAAAGCCAAAATTGGCAGCATCCAAGATGCGGCCGCATACTCTTCTCTGTACAGTGTTAAAATTAGCCGATCTCCAAAACTCACAAAAATTGCTAAACCTATTGCTAAGGGGATCAGAATTAGCTTGCGGTTTTTGATAATCTTGGCGCGCAATTCCTCGCGCGGCAAGTCGGCTAGCATGGAAATAGAGGGAAAAATCACCCTGCCACCAAGGGCGATGATGACTTGGCGCGGCATATCGCCGAGGGTGAAAGCGATGCCATAAATGCCCAACATTGTCAAAGAAAATATTTTTCCTAGAACTAGGCGATCGGCTTGAGAACACAGAAAAAATAAAAGTGTAGACAAAAATATCCATTTCCCATAAGAAAATATTTCTTTAACTGCTTCTCGATCCCAAGCGAAGCGGTTTGATTTGCCGCGCATCAAAAGATGGCTCCAGATTAACTCGGTTACAGATCCCGCAAAGCCCCCTGCAACGATCGCCAAGATGCTGCGATCGAACCAGGCCCAGACAATCATCACCGTAGTAGAAACAATCTGTAGGCCAAACTCAAAAATTACTACTTGCTTGACTGCCATTTTGCGGTTGAGGCTGGATATGGCAGTGGAGTAGAATCCTCCTATCAGGGTGTTGATACTGATCGCTGGAATCAACCACAGGAGACGGGGTTCTTGATAGAAAGTAGCAACAGGCCAGGTAATTAACATTAAACACAACCAAACAAAAAAGCTGCGAATAACTTGCATTGTCCAAACGGTGTTGAGAAATTCCGGCTCTTCTCCACGCTTGTTCTGGATGATACTTGGCCCCAAACCTATATCTGAAAATAGGTGGACACCTATGATGAAAACATAGGCGAGACCCATAAGGCCAAATAGCTCTGGCAAAAGCAGGCGTGTCAGAATTAGGTTACTGCCAAATCGGATAATTTGACTGCCTCCATAGCTGATAATCGTCCAGAATGCGCCTTTGATAGCTAGTTTTTTTTCGGATGACATAAACTCTAAACTTATCTTCTAATTATGAGTCTAGTTGCTAAATTTGCTATTGGCAACTGCTACAGAATTCTGCTGCCAATGTTTTAGCTAACTGTACCCGCTATCAATAATCATAAGGGTTTTTGGGTTCAGGAATTGGTTTGAGGGAAGAAGCCTGAATTGTCAATTTTCGCTTTCCTTGCAGTTCTGCTGTGATCGTTTCTCCTTCGATTTCCAGCCAACTGTCTGGGGGAAAGGCGGCGCGGGTTTGATTGGGCGGCAGTTTAACTGGCAACCCTACTGGATAGGCATCTGCGGCACAGCAGGTAATGATAAAACGCCCGATCCACAGATATTGTTCTGCTACCTTCGGCGGGTGAATTACAAATCCTTGAACCTTGACTTTTTGACCGATGTATGTATCTGGTTCTGGATTGAAATTTAACAGGCGCACCCACTCGACGAGCGATCGCATTTCCGGTTTTGTCATATTCCGAAATTCTTGGGGTTGCAGTCTGGTGATTGGCAGGGATTCGGTAAGGCCTCGTTCCAATGCTGTCTGGCTGGTAAATGTACGCGGTGTTGTGGTTAAACCGATTAAGGCGACGCTCAACATTAAGGTACTGCCGAAACTGGGGGGAAATAAAGTAATGTGTTCAACTGCTGCTATTTTGGGAGAGTTGATTGTCGGTGATGTCCGGGATTTCTGTTTGGCGCGATCGAGCTTTATGAGTTCCCAAGTTTTCAAGCCGCCAATAATTATTAAGCCGATTCCTCCCGCTACAGTCAAGCCAAAGTAATTGGGGTGAATCAGAATGCTTAATTTGCCGGTGATCCAATATTTGAGGAGCAATATTCCCCAGGCTAAGATAGCTATGGCATCCAGCCAAGGGCCGAGTTTTTTAAGAGTCACCATGTTGGATTTTAGATTTTAGATTTTGGATTTTAGATTGAGGAATTGAAGATTGAATGATTTATAAATTTAGTAATTTGGAATTTGGAATTTGTTATTTATTTGCCAATCTCCTAACCTAGATATAA
>DMYK01000118.1 GCA_003483675.1 Microcoleaceae cyanobacterium UBA11344 | reverse complement strand
CTGCTGAAAATTCGTACTTGTTGTCATTTGCCGCCCTCTTTTGATTTTAGATTTGAGATTTTTGATTTGTGATTTTTATCTTGACTGTTAGATGCGCGCCCGCGTGACTTTTTGTGATTAGACCCCAATCCAAAATCGCCAATCTAAAATCGATTTCACGCTGCCCACCGCGCCGATCGCAGAATTTTCACTTGATCTAGCAGTCGGAGCACTTGATTTGCTTGTTCGCCTAACATCCATTCTCCCTTCAGAAAAGGCATCATGCCGTCTGGTGCATTATTCTGCGAGTGCAGTTGCTCTACGTCGAGCCACTGCATCCCCACAATTCGATCGACTGCTAGCCCCAAAATCGTATCTTGGTCTTCAACGGCAATAATCGGGATTTCCGGTCGATCTGTATTCAGAGGTGTTTGGTCTCCCAGAAATTGACCGAGATCTGCCACCCAGATCACTCGTCCTCTCATGTTGAGCGTACCTAACAGCAAGGAAGAAACGTTGGGTATGGGTGTCATCCGGTCTGGGGACGGCGAAAGTACCTCTCTAATTCCTGTGGCTGGCAATGCGAACTCATTCCCCGAAGGAACATAGAACCGCAGGTGCAGCTCACCTTCGGGAGTTTCTAGTTGTTGGAATTCCGGAGCTTGATCTACACCTAGCCCTGGTAATATAAAATCTGGGCTGCCTATAGTCATAATTTTGACACCTACTTTGCTACCAACTTTTTCTACTCATCCAGCTCGATCGTTAGAAACGCCTTGGGCTGGGCAAAATCGAGTGTTTTTACGCATATTGCTCTCCATTTTTTCGCTCCAACTTTTTGAATTTGTCAAGTGTTCTACCTATTCAGAGTTGGCCGCAGACGATCTATAATCGTTGAGCAGACAGGATTACGACTTCGAACTGTGCTGACTTCAATAGTAGCTAAGTCTCCGGTTTTTCAGTCAATCTCATCCAATTTTTCTGGGACTCGAACCAGGAAATCCCAGTTGCTCCGACCTGCACAATCTACCCTCCTTGACCAGTAGATTTAGCCTGCAATGGCGATCACCGCCACTTTGAGAGTTTTTACCCTCCAGCATTGGGCTGCATCTCGCTGGCGGAGGTTGAGGCCAATCAAGCTGAACTCTGTTGAAATTTCTGTCACCACCCATTCCGCTCCGCACTGGCAAACCCCTAGTTTTCAACGTTTCAACAAGCTGACCTGGAGTTGAATTTACAGCAGCATCTTTCACAGGAAGTTGGGCTGGTGTCGTCACTTTTTTCAACTTTTCAGGCCAGCCCTTTCAGGAATTCACTAATTTCTGGGATTCCTTGTTTCAAATGGGTTGGATAGGCAGAGATGATCGAGTACGAAGCTTCCACTTAGTGCCACCCTCTGGCCATCAAGCAGGCGAGAACCCTTTAACGGACTGTGCAGAATAAAAACAGCTCAATCTGTCATAAGAGAGAAGATTTATGGGATTTTAGTAATTAGACTCGATCGGGGTATTGCTACCTACTGGGCATCGACCTTTACCGGAAATATATGAAGGTAACATCGTTTCGACTAAATATTAATTCAACCTTCTATACAACTAGAGGTTATGCTTTCACGGCTGCACTTGCAATTCGGGACTTGCACCCTCCTATGAAAGTCTGTTGTCAAGATTAGTGAATTGAACCAAGCTCACCGCATCTAAGTATTTATGCTCATTTAGGTTAAACGAGTCACTGGAGAACAAATATATTATATTTGCACTTTGAACCCTTATGCTGAGTAAAGTCAATTCTCTTCTAAGTCGCGATCGAGTTCCTGGGCTAATAATTTGGACGATGGATGGAGTTCCGGGCAACCAGGGCCGACATATTTTTCTACCAGCATTAATAACTCGCTTTCGCCAAACGGTTTGGTAAAGTAGTCAGTGGCTCCCGCCATCCGGGCCTGAACGCGATCGATAAATCCGTCGATACCAGTCAGCATGACGATCGGCGTCTGCCGGAAAGCGCTAGAATTGCGGAGCATAGCGCAAATTTCGTAGCCGTCGAGTTCGGGCATGGCGATATCGCACAGAATTAAATCCGGTTTGATTTGAAAAACTAAACTCAGGGCTTTGAGGGGACTGCTGATGGCAGTAGCTTCGTAACCGTGTTCGTTTAAAATTGACTCTACAGTTTTGCGAATCACATTGTCGTCGTCAATACAGACAACTTTGGGAGCTTTGGTTTCTGGGGACGACCATTCTTTTTTGTTATTAGCTGGGGCAACAGAAGACTCGTAAAATAGTTGCACCAATCCCTGCTGCACGAAGGGGTATATCGCCTTAGCGACACTCAGCACATCTCGATTGAGGTAGCGGGCCATTTGACGGATCGAAGTGTGGCCGTCAGCCCAGCGTCTGAGAGTATTAAAAGTATTGACAGGCAATGCGACTTGCAACTCGGCGGGGTCTGAAATCACCGGGCATTGGTTGGGCGACTGAATGTGAGGGTGAAACTGCTTCCACTGCTGTACCTGTTTGACAATCTTCGCCAGCAGGGGGCTAATTTCTAAGCTGGTTAATTGAGGAGCCAAAGCTGACCCCATTTCAAAGGTGAAGGAACCCTGGTGGAGACTGAGCAAGTCAAAGAGGGTTTCGTGGATCATGCTGTGGATGATGTTGCGCCCTTGAGCTGGGGTGAGGATGTGATTTTCTAGCAGCGCCCACAGGTAGCCGTATTCTTGGGCATTGGTAGAAGCCATGTAGGGAACTTGGATTTGGTCGAGGGCGGTGTCTGCTTTGTAGCGGCGCAGGTAGTCGCGCAAACGAAACAAACTGCCCGCACTCTGGGTAGCGTAAATAATCTGACCATTGAAGCAGAAGACAAACCAGGATTGTCCTGCAAGGGAGCGCTGGGTAGGTTGAGTACCAGTGCTGCTGACGATGGAGCTGTAGGCCTCTACGAACAGTTCTCCTGTTCGCTGACCTAACTCAATCAGTTGCAGGATGCTGCGGATGTCAATTTCACTCAAATTTCCCTGCATGCAGCTAAAGTGTTCTCCTTAAAACCGT
>DMYK01000517.1 GCA_003483675.1 Microcoleaceae cyanobacterium UBA11344 | reverse complement strand
GTCGCCCACCCATTCCAGTAACTTAAAGCTGTTAAATCCCCAATCTTAGCCGCCCTAAAAGCCCGTACCGCCAAGGCAGCTTCTACTCGAATCGCCCCGAATTGCAGCGAGTCTTGCAACCAATTTCTCAAACTAACTTCGCTGTCGATCGCACCCGTTTCTACTAAACTTTCGATACCTTCAGAATAACTATAAGCTCCCACTGGTGCAAAAGCTAGCTGCAATAAACATAAAAGTTGACTATTCACTGTTGATGGTTGACGGTTCACTGTTGACTGATGACTGTTGTGATTTGCGGTGCCCGCTCGCGTATATGATTTGTGTGCCCGCTCGCGTAGTCGAAGGGTTATTTGTTGGTTCCAATGCCCAATGCCCTATGCCCTATGCCCAATGCCCAATTCCCAATTCCCAATGACTAATGACTAATGACTGTGCCCGTAAGCCCCATTTTCTGGCTGAAAGGGCACAATTTCTTCTGTTACTTCCAAACCAATTTTTTCGAGCATTCCCTGCAAGACAGAATCGGGAGAAAACCTTAAATAATTATCAGCAACTTCTAAAACTACGTGGCGGTTTCCTAAATGATACGCCGCCCGCATCAGTAGCAGCCCAGTTGCAGCGCGTACCGTCAGCACCGGTTCCGGTTTTGCTGTCACCAGCACCAAACAGCTACCATCTTCCGACTGCAATAAATCTCGATCGCGCAATACAGTGCCTCTGGGCAAACGCAAGTGTACCACTTCCCCGGCATCCGTTTGAAATCGGTGGCGGCTGCGAGTGCGATCGGCAGCAGTCATCGGCAAGGCAAAGCTGACAACAGCATCGGGATTTGCAGGCAAATGTTTTGTGAAAGTTAGTATCATGCTGGGGAATTGGTAATGGGGAATTGGTAATGGGGAATTGGTAATGGGGAATTGGTAGTTGGAACCAACAAATAACCAATAACCAACAACCAATAACCAATAACTATTGATTACCAGTTTGTTGCAGCCGCAGCAACTCCGCTTGAATTCGGGCTTTTACAGCCGGATCAGCTTGCTGGAGCAGAGTGATTTTGTTGAAGACAGCAACTGTCAAACCATTACTTTCTATAATCTTTTTAGCTTGATCGCAGTAATTTACCACAATACCGCGAACGTTTCCAGACAGCCTGTTGATTTGGCTAGTTTCGTTGCACACCACCCGCGGCACGGAGCCACCTGCTATTCCTTTAATTTCTTGAGAGGCTCCCAGCCGTTTGGGTTCTATTGCTAAGACGGAGCGAGCATAGCTAGTAATCTCCTGGGCGCTAATCTCTTGAGCTTGGGCGGCGGCTCCGAAAACCGGGATTGGGGATTGTCCGTACAAACCGGGGGCCCATCCGCTAGCTAAGGCTGCGGCGGAGATGATGCTTGCTAGCAGGATTGACCGTGGCGTTGGGAGGAGGCGAATTTTAGAGGTGTTCAGTAAGGTGTTCATGGTCGGAGGTGATTGCTTGCGTGTAGATAAAAATGGCACTGCGTACAGAGGCTTAATCTTTTTGAATAATTTGGTGGCAAGAAAGTTCCTGCCGTCCGTGACAATCTTTAATTTAAGCGGTGGTATGCGAGTTGCTATGGGGAGTGCGGTTAATATTTTTTTGACAGTTTTAACCTATTTTAACATCTTTTGGAAGTTCAGAAAACCCCAAATTTCAACAGTAATTTTAATTCCACACAATTCCCGAAATTGCTTCTACAAATTAATCTCACTTCTCAAATCTTAAATAATTCTAAAACCCCTTGACAAATGACTCGAATAAATGTGCGATCGCCTGCAAGTCAGCCGATTTGAGATCTGAGATTTGAGATTTGAGATTTATTCCCATCCTGAGTCTGCGAAGGAAGAAATCCTGAGCCTGGGATAGGAACGATCGACTGTTGGGCAATCTCTTTGATCACATATGCAGCTTCCTCGCCCACTTCCCCAACTAGCGAAGCTGCATTGCCGATCGCAGTTAGTGCGATCGCTATAGTTTCCGCAGCAGCTTCACCGATTTTCACCTTACCCCGATCGCCGATCAGGGCGAATTTGCTATTGACTTTATTGCCTAAGCGCGGTTGCTGCTGTTTATTGCCCATTCTCCTCAATTCCTGGTACTGTTACTTGAATTTTTCATCTAGCAATTGGGGCGAACAACACCCTCTTTGATCACATACTGATCACATACTGATATCATACTGATCACATACTGAAAACATCTGGCTACGCTCTGTTACCGAAGAGAGGGCATAGAACAGAAAAGGCTCAATCCAGCAGTTTGACTACTATCAGGATTTTAAGACGATCGACGATCAAGAGCACCTGGAACTTGAGCCAGTGGGGAAAGGATAACAGGGAGTGCTGTTGGTGGAACCCGATCGACGAGAAATTCTGCCTNNTTTGGAGATTTAAGACTCCTGAAATTGCGATCGAGTCCAGTAGCAAAATTTACTTCCTGTTTTTAGAGGAGCGATCGCGCGCGATTTTTTTAGGGAGCGGATCTGTCGAGCAAGTTCTTGCAGATGGGCTAGACTCGATCGCGCCGCTACGCTAACCACATTCATCTGCATAAAATACCAGCATAACCCTCAGAAGATGAACTCTGTCGAAGAGCAAACCGCAGCCTGAAAAGATATTTGGCCACTAGAAGCCGAGCCTAAGAAAGCAGAATCCGCTGCCATCTCTTTGATCACATTCTGGGGGGCAGCCGAGATCCAGCGCTGCCCTATAAATTACTCGTCCAAGTCTTCCGTTTGCCATTCTCGCCAAATTTCAAAGGCATTAAACCCCCTGTATTGCAGGTAATTCAAGACTTTGCCCTTGGTTTTTGGTTCTACTTGATCCCAATCCTCAATCTTGTATTTCCGCATGACTTTAGCTTTTAATCCGGCAAGTTTTTCGGCTGAGGAGTCCAGATTTTCGGAAATTTCCTCCTCCCAAACTTGCTCGAACAAATCGCTGGCAATTCCTTTTTGCAGGCACTTGCGCTTCACCGCAGACTTCCCGTATTTGCCCGCAGCAGAGGCGATCAAGTTCGCCACCAAACGAGTGTCGGACTGATAGCCCCGGTCTTGAATTTGCGCGATCGCCTCCAATATTTCCTCATTGCCAAAACCTTTCTCTTGCCCCTTTTTGCGAAGTTCAGAGGCACTGTAGTCTTTGCGAGACAAGAGAAAATAGAAATAGTCGAGACAGCTCATCAGTTAAATCGGGGGGTTGCGCGCAAATACTAACGTAGCGAATGTGAAATCCCGTCGCCTTGTCGGTCTTGGGACAGCATCGCTGCTGTTATTCTTCTGTATCCTCCTCTTCATCATCTAATTCAACATCTGCTCTGTCCACGTCGATCTGAATCAAGCGAATGTGCTTGTATCCGAGTTTAATTTCAAACTCGTCTCCTGGCTTTAACCCCATTTCTTGGGTATAATTCGCCCCGATCACGATCGAACCATTCTTGTGAACGCTAGCTCGATAACTCGCTTCTCGCCCACGTCCATCAGCTTTCGACTTCTCTAGCTCAATTCCCTTAGCAGCTAGCACTGCATCGTAAAACTCAGCCAGATTAATCCGCGTTTCTCCACTCTTGCTGACTGTGAAGTAGCCACAAAGCTTTGCCAGTTCTCTGCGTGGCAAATCGCTGCCTTTGATTTTTTGAAGCAGACCTTTTCCTGTTAAGGGTGCTGTAGCTGTTTCTGCCATTGACCGGACCTCGCTTATTGGAATTTACTTATATCAATTACAACACATTAGATGAACTTTGTTTCACTGTCAATACTAAGAATTCTAAATATAAGATTTTGGATTAATTAGGTCGGCCGATCGGCCAGGGGTAAAAGTAAGGATGCTCAACCTGCGATCTATTTTCAGCGATCGCCTGATGGGACCATCGCGATCGTCGATCGAGTCCAGGATGTTCGCGAATTAAATACTTTCGTTTTTGCACTTCGACACTTCGACTACGCGAAATGCGATGGTAGGCGCGTGCATAGTCGAACACTTCGACTACGCGAGCGTGGGACGCCACGCTTCGCTCTGTTACCGTTTTTCTCCATTCACTCCTAGCCGATTCCGTCGGCCGTTAGGGTAGTTATCAAAGAGGGCTAGGTCGATCGGGCACTGATACAAGAGAGCGATCGCGGCAGCAAATCTGTAGAAAGGATATCACTGCCGGCCGTTAACAAGTACCAGAACATTTACCAGGGGTACTTGTTCTCATTGGTAGCCACCAAAAGATTCGGACACTTCGACTTCGCGATCGTGACCGGTTTGAGAGAGACTGCAAAGGCCTCACACATCGGCTTCGCTCTGTTACCGTTTGAGTAATCTTCTATTAAGCTGTTCCAGATTTGACACTCCCCAACTATCAAGGATGGGGATTCTTAATTCAGCGACAGACCTTTAAGTGTTGCGTCCTTACGGCAATACTCAAACCTTTTAACCGTAGAAATCCTACCAATTAACGAGTCTGATTCGCAGTCACCCATAAGAGGGTCTATCTCCAAAAGCGTACTAGGATATTGACAAGCGAGTTTGGGTATGCCCTACCCTACCTAACAAAAGTAAATTGTTGGTTTTTCTGGTTGTGAGACTGTATTAAGCCTCTAGCTGTATAGCGAGTTTTCGCCGCTCTTTGTCCCCCGGTTTACGCCTCAAAGTGTGTCTGAGTCTCTGTTTCACTCTGGGCGAAGGAGTTTAACCTTGAGTATTCTACAGTACCACAAATACCAGGAATTCCCTGATTTTTAGGAAGGGATTTAAGAAATTAAAGCCGTCCTAAAAGGACGGGGTTTTCAACCCAGTTTTTTGATAACTTGTACAGAAAGGGCGACGGGGACGGATCACCCGCAAAAGTTGAGTAAAAATTTACGATACCCGTTGGTATGCGATCGAAGAGGATTTTAGTTCCAACCGCACTCAACATCGGCACTGGCTAGGTGCGATCAACCTGTTATCAAAGAGGTGATCGCTTGCTGAATAAATTGATGCGCTGTTCGCTGTTCGCTGTTGACTGTTCGCTGTTTTCTGACCACAGTCAACCGTGAACAGTTAACCGTCAACCGTCACAAGTCAACCCTCAAGGATTTTCAATCGTCAAACAGTCGATGCGCGAGCTCTCCTCGCTAGGAGTGATAGATCGATCGACATCTAGCCACTCGACTGGCCACCAGGGTTGTATTTGAGCCGGGAGGTCAGTCGATCTATTGGCAAGGAATTGGGCATTGTAACAGTGAAATCAGGTACCCAAAATTCAAGTTAGTCATAGCGATCGCCTTTAGCTGATCGGTCAGGGGTGCGATCGAGATTTACCGGCTTTGTTTGTAGGTAATTTTGCGACAGGGGACTCCGTACTGCCGGCAGTAACTCTTCGGGTTTCGGGCTCTTTTGTTGGCTGTGTCGCCAGCCCAAAAAGCCAGCGCCCAAAGCAATCGGCAACAAGCAAAGCGTCACAGCCAGACATTTTTTCAATCCCGATTTTTTTAACGGTTTCCCCTGCGGTACAGCAGGGCGAGTTGATCTTCCCGAAGCAACCTTCAGTGAAGAAGTAGAAATGGGGGAATTGGTACCCGACAGTGGATCATGCTCCTGAATCCGAGCCGGGGAATCATCGCCCCCTTTCCCGTCAGGAATGTCTGGCCGGTCTGGGCCAGGAACTGATAATTTTTGATTTTTAGTATTCGCATCCAGTTCTTTCGGGGCCTTCCATTCTGCCCCTGCAATCGGCTGCAATCCGGTCGGCCTTAAATTTTGCACCCTAGAGTCTCCCGCTGCGCTTTGGGCCGATAGGCCGGTCAGATAGCCGTCAAATTCGGGGTGCTGGTAGAGAATGGGCAAAGCCCAGTACAACTGGTGAGAACCGTAGGCAGAAATTAGTCCGGCCCGGGCCCGACTCAGGCTGAGATCCACCGGAGAGCCTTGATTGAGGTTGCGATAAAACAGCCGTGTCAGAGTCAGGGCTACATCGTCGGGGATGCGTTCTGCCATTGCTAGCACTGCCGGAATGCCCCGCTTGACTAGAGCTTCTGTTAAATTACGTTCCCGGCTGTCCTCGGCGAGATCCGAGGAGTCGCCGTAGGCGCCGCGGCAGGAGTTGAACACGGCCATTTGAATGCCGTTGTTGACGAGCAAGCCGGCTAAGTCGTCGCCGCTCAAGGTTTCGGTTAAGCCGGTGCGGCTGCTGACTAGGTAGAGTTCGCCGCCTCTGGGGCCCAAGTTGCTGTGGCCTGCGTAGTGCAGCACTTGATAGTTACCTTGTTCTAGGGCCTGAGTAAGCTGTTCTCGATCGGGCTGTTCGAGAATAGTCAGTTGAATTTCCGGGGCGTGCAGACTGTGAGTAAGGGGGTAGACGATGCGGTTTTGGAGTTCTTGTTGTAAGTGGCGGACTTCTCGCATCAACTGCAAGCTGTCTCGATCGCTCGGAGACGCGATCGCCATTAAAATTTTCAGAGGCCCGCTACTGGGGAGTAGCCTGGTTGGTTTGAATAAACCAGTACCTGGTTGATAGCGGGAAAAGACAACATCGGTGCCGGTGGCCAAGGGGCGATCGCCAGCGTGCAGCACTTCCCACGGCAGCCGCGGCAAGCGCCTGCCTTTAAGTCCCAGCCGCAGTTGCAGCGCTTCTCTGCGGTGCTGGGCTATGCCTTGAGCGCAAGTCCAGCTATCGCGCAAGTTGCCTTGAAACAGCCCATTGTATAGTTCTTGACCGAGACCCACTAAATTGGGCGTTGGGTTTTTGGTCGCGAGCGAGGTCCCGCTGCCGGCAGAACCCTTTCCCTGTGCTGCTTTTGGCTGAAGCACGCCCAGCAAGGGGTCGTTCATTAGTTGACTCGATATGGCAAGCCATTGGTCGATCGGCCAGCGGACTTGTTCTTCTGCTAAGGGTACACCGGGTGCAACCTTTTCAGTCCGCACTAGATATTCGTCATCCCCAACTGGGGTTACAGACAGTATAAATTCTTGGCTCACCGATTTAGCGCCCCCCCGCCTCTATGTTGAATTTGCCTGCGTTTTTGCTACCAGCTTCTGCGATGGGCAAACTCATTTTTACTAAGTTAATAAAAGTTCCTGAATGCGCTTCCCCCGATCGGGCGATCGCTGGGCTACTTGATATTTGATTCAACACTTTGAGGGTATAAAAGTTGTTTAATAATAGTTTATTAGTTTTGATTGCCGATCGGCCCAAAGAAAGCCAACTTTTCTCCAATATTGCTGTTTTTGACATTTTGCACCTCCACCACAGACCCCTTTACATTCGCCGGGAACTTGAGTTGATTATTGCTGAGTAAAGTTCACTTTGAAGAACTTTACCAGCCGGATCTCTAGTTCTTATTAAAATTACTTCGGCTCAGGTACACCCGTTTCAGGGCAATATCGGAGGTAATCTTGAGGAAAAAATTTCCGGGTGGGCGAGGTCGAGAAGTCCTAACCTCTTATCCTCTACCACCTACCCTCCAATTGAAATCTCAATGCTGTGTCAATTAATTAATTGGTCAGCCGTCAATCGATTTTAGATTTTAGATTTTAGATTTTAGATTAAAAAATTGAAGAAAGCGACTCCACGGATAAATCCGTTTTCCGGTCGATCGGATGCGGAGCTTTTTTATGGCTCCACGGCCAGTACCTGGGGCCCATTAGCATTTTCTTTGTCAGTTTTCAGGGTTATTTGTGATTAGTTATTAGTGATTGATTGTGGGTGATTGATTATTGGTTATTGGCGATAACATAGGGTTCAATTTGTCAATAATTTTCCAGATCAAAACTGCTATAAAAGAGCTCATATTTGTCAAGCAATAAGTATTTTTATCATCCCGATGCCACTCAAAATCCCAACTTTAACCGCAAATATAGCAACATCAGGCGCGATCGGGAGTTTTTTAATTGCTGAAACCCTTGCTGTTGTTGCATTGGACTGCCGCAGGGCCTTCGGCTAGAGCTCCTGGTTTTCAGCTATTAAACATTGAATGCCGCATAGGTCAATAGTTAAAAAATCTTTAAATATGCGATCGATCTAAAAATTTAATTGAGACCCGGGAACTCCAATTAAGACTTTGAAGTCATGCTAATTAGGAAAAAAAGAAAATCCTGCCGAGAGATTGACAAGAGCTCGGAGTGTTGCACAACTTGAATGCAGCGTCTGCTAAATCTCACCGAAGGCAAGGGTAAACTTGTAGGGTTGACCATTTTGGGTAGTTAGAGGAGTTGTGAATGGCGAGTGGAAATACAGCGAATTAATTGTAGAAATTACGCAGAACATCTCAATTTAGGGTACGCTTCTACCTACTTTACTGTAGGAATTACGTAGAAGCTCTCAATTTAGGGGTGTGGAATGCGTACCCAATCCTGTAGATCGGGTCTCTATTAATTGTTTTGTGTAAATCCCGAATGAAAAACTCGCAATAGTGAAAGAAAAACCTGACAGTTTAAATGGACTCTGTGATATATAGCCGGAGTCAGGAGTCAGGATTCAGGATTCAGGATTCAGGATTCAGGAGTAGGATGCTTAACTCTTAAGGGTTTAAGCAATCATTAATCTCTAGTCCGCCTGGGCGACTGATATAAAAAAGGGGAACAGAAGCATCTATAGCAGCAGGCAAAACTATGAATTTAAAAGTTTTTTATGTATGCTTGCTAGTTTCGGATAAATTGATTTCAAGAATCTCAGTAGTTTTTGGGAATTATCAAAAATGAAAGAAGAAATGTTGTTGGCAAATCGATCAGAAAGTCTTTTTCCCGATCTAGATGAAACAGAAATTGCTGGGATGGCGATCGCCAGCTCATCTGCTGCTTCATCTGGTGCCGGCGGTGATGTCAAAGTTGCGAGTCAATTGAACAGCGTACCCGAAGCAGGTGGCATCAAAGAAAACGGCGACACGATCGAAGGCACCGATGCCGATGACCTAATTGTCGCCACAACCGGTAACAAGTCGATCTTCGGCAAAAAAGGCAAAGACACCATCAAAGGCAGCCCTGGCAAAGATAAAATCTACGGGGGCAAAGATGACGACAATTGCGACGGTGGCGACGACAACGACGAAATGAGAGGCGATGGCGGCAAGGATATTTGCGACGGCGGCAGTGGCGACGACAAAATAGAGGGCGGTAAAGACAACGACAGACTGTTTGGCGGTGTCGGCAAAGATACCTGCAAAGGCGATGACGGCGATGACTTCGTACATGGTAACGGCGACGACGATGATGTTGATGGTGGCATTGGCAGCGATAGCGTCTACGGCGGCAAAGGCAACGACAACT
>DMYK01000165.1:5543-5924 GCA_003483675.1 Microcoleaceae cyanobacterium UBA11344 | reverse complement strand
ATTCTAGTTGTGCAAGTTTGCTACGCACACCTGTAACTGTTAAGACACGGTAGAAAATTCCCCAGTCAACTCGGTACTGAAGAAGGAAAATAAGATACAAGCGATGTCCTCATCCCCATACCGCAAACAGAATGGCAAATCCGACGAAGTTTCCGTCACCCTGACAGACGAAGTTGGGCGATCGCTCACTTGCAACATAGAACATTCTATGGACGTAGAAGGTCAAGAATATGCTTTGCTGCTTCCGATCGACTCGCCAGTAGAAATTTTTACTTGGCACGGAGACGACGCCGACGAAGCCGCAATTCCTGTAGAAGACGAGACCGAAATTGATAAAATTTTTGATACTGCTAGAGTTGTCCTGCAAGAGCAGAACTTGAC
>DMYK01000165.1:3854-5498 GCA_003483675.1 Microcoleaceae cyanobacterium UBA11344 | reverse complement strand
GATGCCGATTCGGAAGAAGAGTCGGATTTCGAGGAACTGATGTGGCTGACTAGCTTCTACCACGAAGAACAGGAATATGCCATTTATACGCCTCTCGACCCGTTCTTTATTTTGGCGAGAATAAATGATGACGGTCAGCCAGAATTGCTCTCGGAAGAAGAGTTCCAAAGGCTGGAACCGCTGTTGCCAATGCTCGAAGACCAGTTCTTTGATGAACTCGAATAGATATTAATTTAGGTGAGAATGCAGAAGGCAAAAGGCAGATTTTTTTGATAAATTACTCAAAAAAATCAACGGTCTATGCGATCGAAATTGTTCGAGATTGCGCCTTCTGTCTTCACACTTGGGTCTGTGAATTCGGCATTGGAAAGGGCTTATATCCGCAAATTTTCGGTCATCAATCTCAGGTCATTAGTCATTAGTCATTAGTTAACTGACAGGATATCGAGGACAACTGACAATGAAGAAAGAACAATTGACAAAAGGCAGCCCGCGCGAGGTGCGAAAAGCTCCTCCGCAAGTCTCGAGGTTGTTTTATCTGGCGTTGCTGCCGATAATTTGGGGCGTTTGCGCTTGGCAAGGCTGGGCTTGGTGGAGCTGGGCTTCTGCACCACCTAAAGTAGCTGCCCCAGACAGTGCCTCGGTAGAGGAAGCTGCTGTTGCGCTCCAAATCCCGGAAGGTACTTCCAGTCAAAAAATCGGGCGGGATTTGGAGGCGGCGGGCTTAATTCGATCGGCGGGAGCATGGAATATGTGGGCCCGCTGGCTGACGATGCAAGACCGCGAGGGAGGGTTTAAAGCAGGGACTTACCAATTGTCTCCGGCTCAGCCACTCAGCGCCGTTGCTGACAAAATTTGGAAGGGTGAAGTCATACAGCAAAGTTTCACAATTCCAGAAGGGTGGTCACTCAAACAAATGAGCACTTATTTTGAAGGGAAAGGTTTTTTCCCGGCTCAGGAGTTTATGGCGGCGGCGAGTCAAGTTCCTTATGCTCAATACCCTTGGCTACCGAGTGGGTTGCCTCATTTGGAAGGGTTTTTGTACCCGGATACTTATCAGCTAGACGGTGATAGAATTACTCCTCAAGCTGCGATCGAACAAATGCTCAGCCGTTTCGAGCAGAAAGCTTTGCCAGTCTATCAAAAAAATCAGAATAAAACGAAGCTGGATCTCAAAGAATGGGTGACTTTGGCGAGTATTGTCGAAAAAGAGGCTGTGGTTGCGGGCGAGCGCAATCGCATTTCAGGGGTGTTCAACAACCGTCTGAAAAAGGGTATGCCCTTGGGTTCTGACCCGACAGTTGAATATGCTCTCGGTATCAGGCAAACTAAGGAGAAACCTTTGACTTTTAAGCAGGTGGAAACGCCTTCTCCTTACAATACTTATATTAATTTAGGACTACCACCAACTCCGATCGCAGCTCCGGGAATAGCTAGTTTGGAGGCGACTCTGACTCCAGAAACTACAGAATATCTGTATTTTATGGCTCGATATGACGGCACTCACATTTTCAGCCGCACTCAGGCTGAACACGATGCTGCTGTGGCTCAAGTTGACCAAAAAGTGCGATCGGGTCAATAGCTCGGTAATGACTAATACAAAAGTAAAAAGTGGTTGGACACGAGAATTATAGCGGTAAGGTG
>DMYK01000165.1:0-3704 GCA_003483675.1 Microcoleaceae cyanobacterium UBA11344 | reverse complement strand
ACCCTACATAAGCTGGATCAATCTTTAACTTCCAATTTCTTATGTCTCAATCTAAAATCTAAAATCTAAAATCTAAAATCATTATGTCTTGGGGTAAACTACTACAGCCTGACTTAGTTCTCGGTACTGCGATCGTGAATTTAACGGCTGATATTCTTCAGAAATATCAGATCAAAGGATTAGTGTTGGATGTGGATGAAACTCTCGTCCCCATCACAGCAGCAAATGCTTCTCCCGAACTCAGCTTGTGGGTGGCAGAGATTAAACCAGTGGTATCGCTATGGTTGGCAAGCAATAATTTAAGTCAGAATCGGATTGGTCGGATTGCTGAGTCTTTGAATCTACCATACATCACGGGTGCTGCTAAACCGTCGCGCCGCAAGTTGCGAAGGGCTGTGACTGCGATGAATTTGCCGGTGGAGCAGGTGGCGATGGTGGGCGATCGACTTTTTACTGATGTTTTAGCCGGCAATCGTTTGGGTATGTTCACTATTTTAGTGGAACCAATGGTTGATGCTGGGGAAGCAGTTCGGAAATATCCGTTGCGCTCTTTTGAAGTTTGGTTATCTCAAGCTTTGGGAGCAACTCTGAAAACTAAAGATTAAAAATGGGAATTGGGCATGGGGCATCGGGCCTTGGGCCTTGGGAATTGGGAATTGGTAACTAATGACAACAGTTAACAGTCAACAGTTAACAGACAACAGTTAACAGACAACAGACAAATAACAAATGACTAAAACTATTGTTGTTAAAATTGGAACTTCGACAATAACTCGATCGACTACAGGAAACTTGGCTCTTTCAACCGTTGCTGCATTAGTCGAGGTTTTGGCCGATTTGCGGCTGCAAGGCTATCAAGTAGTTTTGGTTTCTTCCGGTGCGGTTGGGGTGGGTTGTGCGCGCTTGGGTTTGACCGAACGCCCGCGAAATATCGCTCTGAAACAGGCTGTAGCGGCCGTAGGACAAGGGCGGCTGATGCGGGTGTACGATGACTTGTTTACCACATTGGAACAGCCGATCGCACAAGTTTTGCTAACTCGCCGTGATTTAGCGCAGCGTAATAGTTATGTTAATGCTTGCAATACTTTTCAGCAACTGTTGCGATTAAAAGTTATTCCGATCGTCAATGAAAACGATACTGTCGCAGTAGAAGAACTCAAATTCGGCGATAATGACACGCTTTCGGCGCTAGTAGCCAGCTTAGTCGAAGCAGATTGGTTATTCCTGCTCACAGATGTCGATCGACTGTATTCCGCCGATCCGCACAGCAACCCCGACGCGCAACCAATTGCCTTAGTACAAAGTATGGCACAGCTAACAGAATTGCAAGTGCAAACAGGAGATTCCCGCAGCGGTTGGGGAACCGGTGGAATGGTGACAAAAATTGAAGCGGCGAGAATCGCAACAGTATCGGGAGTCCGCACTGTCATCACCGATGGCCGCTTTCCCGGTAATATTGAGAAAATCATCAACGGAGAGTCAATTGGCACTCAATTCGAGCCTCAACCGCGCCCTGTAAACGCTCGGAAACACTGGATAGCTAACGTGCTAATTCCGGCGGGCAAACTTTACTTAGATGCGGGTGCTGTCAAAGCAATTTCCCACGGTGGAAAATCGCTTTTAGCCGCCGGAATTTCGCAAATAGAAGGAGAATTTCAAGCTGATGATTCCGTGCAGTTGTGCGACGGAGAAGGCAAAGAAATTGCTAGAGGACTTGTGAATTATAACAGTTTAGAGTTGAGACAAATTCAGGGCAGCCAGTCAGATAAAATTGCGGAAATTTTAGGTTATGCAGGTGTAGAAACCGTGGTACACAGAGATAATTTAGTAATTGTTTAAATCCCAACAAATCGAGATAGTCGATCGCATTTTGTGAGTTTATTCACCCCAAAGCAGTCTCAAATCACCAGAACTCATTGATTAATTAAATCCCAGTTTCTCCAGGTATTCTAGAGCCGGCCGTAATCTAGCATAGATAACAGTGTTTGCGATCGTACATATTTGTATTTGACATCCTGGGAAATTGTGATTTGCATCATGTGCAGGGCAAATAAATCGGGTTTGAAAGCGAGGATACTCTTAGCTAGACTACTGGTGTTGAAAGGAGTATAGATGACAATTTCCCAGGGTGAATTGCCTTTGGGTGCGTTCTGAGTTAATCTGTGCTTTGGATCAGTTAAGAAAAATCTAGGAGCTCAGCTTGGAACGCACTTTTTTAGCAATTAAGCCCGATGGTGTACAGCGCGGACTCGTCGGCGAAATTATCGGTCGTTTTGAAGCCAAAGGCTTTACGCTAGTTGGCATGAAGCTGATGACGGCGAGTCGCGAACTAGCCGAACAGCATTATGATGTTCACAAAGAAAGACCATTTTTTCCTGGATTGGTAAACTTTATCACTTCAGGTCCGGTAGTGGCGATGGTGTGGGAAGGCGACGGCGTTGTGGCTTCGGCGAGAAAAATCATTGGTGCCACAAATCCTTTGAATGCAGAACCGGCGACAATTCGGGGCGATTTTGCTGTCAATGTCGGCCGCAATATTATTCATGGTTCTGATGCTATAGAGACTGCCCGTGCGGAAATTAGTCTCTGGTTTAAGGAAGAAGAATTGAGTGCTTGGACACCTTGTTTAACTCCTTGGATTGTGGAGTAGTTTTGATATTCTCCCGATGGATTAATCGGGAGATATTCTGAGTTTTAGTGCATCAAAACCAAAGAAACCGGGTTTTTAGCAATAGCTTCGGCTGTCACGAAGAATTCTGGAAAAAACCCGGTTTCTGGCCACGCCTCAAAACCAAAGAAACCGGGTTTTTAGCAATATCTTCGGCTGTCACCAAGAATTTTCGCAAAAACCCGGTTTCTGGCCACGCATCAAAACCAAAGAAACCGGGTTTTTGGCCAGAGCACCGACTGTAACCAAGAATTCTCGGAAAAAACCCGGTTTCTCGCCGCCCCTACAACAATCTTGGCATCGCCCGCCGCAAACAGATGAATTTAAGCGATAATGAATGAATGGATCGCACTATCCCAAATCCTAAATCGCCATGAACTCAGAACGCCAACAAGCCTATCTCAACCTGATAAATCAACTGCTAACCTGTCCCAGCGGCGAAGAAGCGGAGATATTGAAGACTCACCCGGAATTGCTGGATGATGGCTTGGTGGCGGCCATGCTAGAAGAGGCGGATAATCTCAGAGAAAAAGGCGAACTAAATAATGCTAATCGGTTGAAAGATTTTGCCGGGATACTGGGTAAGGTGGATGGCGACTTCCTAGCGGGAATTGCACTGAAAGCAGAAGCAGACAGACTGTTAAAACAAGGTAATCAGCAATATGCAATCAGTCAATTTCGAGAAGCTTTGCAGTCTTGGGAACAGGCATTAACTATCTATCTGGAAATTGGATATCGCGAAGGAGAAGCTAATGCCCTCGGCAATTTGGGCAATGCTTACGATTCCCTAGGGCAATACCAGAGGGCGATCGCATTTCACGAACAGTCTTTAAAGATTCAACGGGAAATTGGATATCGCCAAGGAGAAGCTATTTCCCTCGGCAATTTGGGCCTTGCTTACAAATCCCTAGGGCAATTCCAGAGGGCGATCGCATTTTACGAACAGTCTTTAGAGATTTCACGGGAAATCAAAGATCGCCAAGGAGAAGCTATTTCCCTTCGCAATTTGGGCATTGCTTACAAATCCCTAGGGCAA